>CAITMP010000229.1 GCA_903893525.1 uncultured Acidobacteriia bacterium
GGCTTCTGCGGATTGCCGAGGACGTCCGGGCCGACCTTGAGAACAACGAACCCGGTCGCACTCAGATTCTTGAGGCCTTGGGCCGCGAGATGCTGGTCCGTTGCCTGCGCTCCTGGCCCGCGATGGACATCCGGCAGATGGAGGTCGCAGACCGGCTGCTGACTCGCCGCCACTATGTTTCAGCTCTCGACTACATGCAGAGCTGCGGCAAGCATGAATTTTCCATGCAGGGTCTCTGTGCCGAACTTGGACTAAGTGTCAGCGAATTCACTCGGCTGTTTGCGAAGAGTAGTTCCAGCACTCCGCTCGCGACTTATAACCAGTTGTTGATAAACCGGGCGCAGCGGTTGCTTGGCGGAGGGGCGGAATCTGTCAAGGAAGTGGCCCACGACCTCGGTTTCGACTCGGCCAGCCACTTCGCGGCCCTTTTTCGAAAAGTAACGGGATACTCTCCGTCAGCCCTTCGCCACAGCGAGTAGCCCAATCCTGCGCATCCGCGCGGGAATTCCGCTGTTTTTGAACAGCGTTTGAGCTACCCTACACTGTCGAATCCAGGTACTCTTGGAACATGACACCAGCTATTCGTCGTGCATTACCAATATTCATCGCTTTGCAACTATTTGCTATGCAACTATTTGCTCAGTCAACCGGCAGCGTCGAAGTAACCGTCGTCGATCAATCGGGGGCATCCATTCCCGGTGCGGTTGTTTCCCTCACCCAGACGGGCAGTGCGTTCACTCGCAAAGGATCAACCACACAGGAAGGCACCTACCTGGCCAATGAATTGCCGTCCGGCCGTTACCGGCTGACCGTTGCTTCCGCGGGCTTTGAACCCGTGAACGCGGAATTGGAAATCGCTCCCGGTACCCAGACAAGAATTACGGAGAAGCTGACGACCGGTCGCGCCTCAACCTCAGTGCAGGTTCAGGAAACCAGCACTGACCTACAAGTGTCCAGCCAAACCGTCGGCGGCAAGCTGACGACCAAAGAGCTCAC
The DNA here is from genome assembly GCA_903893525.1 of uncultured Acidobacteriia bacterium. Classification (GTDB taxonomy): domain Bacteria; phylum Acidobacteriota; class Terriglobia; order Bryobacterales; family Bryobacteraceae; genus BOG-234. The sequence continues at coordinate 997 of CAITMP010000229.1, forward strand.
CTCCATCCCCACGTCATCCCGGAACTTCACCCACCTGATCGTGGCCGAACCGGGCGTCTCCGCTCCGCTGCCAGACCGCACAGGCAAAGGTATGAATATCGCCACCTCGCCTGGTAGCCAGGGCGACGACGGTTCGCAGTCCCTGAACCCATCCGTCAACGGCGCGCGGCCGACGAACAACTCTCTGACTGTCAACGGCATCGATACCACCAACATGATGAACGGCAGCGGCAGCCTCGGCAGCAACATCAACATTCCGCTCGACGCGATCGAGGTGGTTGATGTTCAAACCGCCCTCTACTCCGCAAAATCCGGTCGCAACGGCGGTGCCAACCTGCAGATCGGCACCCGAATGGGCACGAATGCGTTTCACGGCAGTGCGTCGTATTTTTTCCAGAACGAAAAGTTCAACGCCAATGAGTTCTTCCTGAACCGCTCGGGCTCCGTACGGCCGAAGTTCCGCCGCAATCAGGCCGATGGTTCCATAGGCGGCCCCGTGATCATCCCCCACCTATACGACGGGCGCAACAAGACCTTCTTCCACAGCACCCTCTCATACACGAACTTCCTTTCCGGCTACGCCAACCGCGCCACCGTTTATACCGGGATTCCCACGGGCCTGGGCGACGTCCGCACCAAGGCGACCATGGCCGATGTCGCGAACCGCTACATCCGCGAAGGCCAGCAGGACGACCCGACATTCGCGCAGAACCTGCTCACCCTGCTCCGTACCTTCCCATCCGAGCAGGTGCCGTTTCTGGAAAAGAAGTTCTACACCAGCACGACGCCGGGTGCTCTGGCGTTCCGTACCCTGACTGCGGACGACATCAATCAGGTCGCCATCAACATCCTGAACCAGAAGCGCGGCGGGCAACTGATGTTGCCCAGTGTGAAGCCGGGCATGACGGTCCTTCCCGGCAAGGGTTTTTTTGGACGCGAACTGCAGCTGGTGAATTCCTTCCCGACATTCTTCCGCTCCTGGTCCGGTGTTGGTGCCATTGAGCACAACTTTTCCGCCAAGAACCGGCTTCGCCTCAGCTACGTGAAGAGCAGCCAGTTCGTGGAAGAGGCATTCCCGTGGGCAAACTCCTCCGCGTCGCCTACCCGTGGCCTTACGCCCGGTTATGTGGCGTCCCTGTCCGATACCCACGTCTTTTCGCCCAATTGGGTCAACGAGTTCCGTGTCGGCTTCTTCGATCTGCAGAACACCCGGATCGCAAAGTACCGCGACATCAGCAATTCGTCGCTCGGCATCTACAATCCCTTGGAGGAGGCCTTGGGTGGCCTTGCGTCGCTGATGCCGACCATCGATATCGACACGCAGAAATCGACCTCCGGCATCGGCAACGCCTGGGACTTCTTTGATTGGCAGCGCCAAGCCTCGCTGGCGGACACGGCCACTTGGGCCACCTCGCACCATACCCTCACACTCGGGGGCGAATTCCGCCGGCCGACCATCGGCGGCGAATACATGGCGCGCACCAACGGCGACCTTGACTACAGCAACTGGCTGTTGTTCCTCACCGGCCACGGTGCCCCGGGCGGCGGCTCCGATCTCGATCAGGGCAACACGCGCCGCATGTTCATCTTCCACGATCTGTCATACTTCGCCCAGGACGACTGGAAGGTCCGCCCCGGCTTCAGCCTGAACATGGGTGTTCGCTGGGACTGGTACGGCACTCCGACCGACACCCAAGGGCGCATCGGCAACTACTATACGGCCTCCGCCGCCGCCGCAATGGGAGCCCAGCCCGGCTTCCAGGTTCCCGGCAACAGCGAATTCTTCAAGCCCAACTTCGATCCCATCAAACTTGGTTTCGTTCTCGCTCCCGGCACGCCTTGGAATCTGAACCAGATCCACAAGTCGGTGACCGGCTCCACGTTGCGGGAGGATTACAACAACTTCGCTCCGCGCGTCGGCTTCGCATGGCAGCCCCATTCGAAGCTGAACGTTCGTGGCGGCTATGGTATATTCTTCGAACGGATCGGCGGTGCCATGAAGGCCGATCTTCAGCTCTCCGCTCCGTTCTTCTTCTACTCCAACGTGTACGGTCCGGAAGACATGTCGCATCCCTACCCGCGCCTGAACATGAATCCCTTCCAGATTCCTTTCGCCGTCTCCATCTTCCGCAACGCCAACGGTGCCGCGTCCTGGCGCAAGCCCGATGGCACCGCTTTCCCGAACATTGAGCAGTTCAATCCCAAGAACGAAACCTTCATCGACCCTCTGATCAAGACGCCCTACACGCAGCAATGGACGCTCAACGCCCAGTACAAGGTCACAAAGGGCACGCTGCTCGACGTGCGTTACGTCGGAACCCGCGGCGTCGGCTTGCTGGCCCGCGTAAATCTGACCCAGCCTCTGGATCCCCGGGTTACTCCGGTGAACGGCTTTACCGACATTCGCGACAAAGCCGGTGCCCTGATCAACCCCGGTTTCTTCGTGAAGCCGGAGTTCCTTGGCCTCAATCACCAGGGTGGTTTCAAGCAGCTCTCCAACTGGGGCCAGTCCACCTATCACGGCTTGCAGGCCAACTTGCGCGGCCGGATCGGCGGGTTTGTTACCGCCAACGTCGGCTACACGTTCTCGAAGTCCCTCGACGACGTCTCCAGTGATCGCGATGTGGCCGAGCAGGACGCCTACAATCTGTCGGGCAACCGCGGCCTTTCCGGCTTCGACCGCACTCACCGCCTAACCGCCACGTGGTTCGCCACTCTCCCGACCCCTTTCCGGACTGTCAGGGCCGCACGCGCTGTGTTTGGAGGCTGGCAGTTGAGCGGCTTCCTGACCCTGCAATCGGGTGCCCCTTTCACCGTGTTGGGAACCTCCACCGCCAACGTTCTGTGGGCGCAGCCGTCGCGGGTTCGGGCCTCCTGGGCTTCCGGGTACTCGCTCGCCAATGTGTACACCACGGGCCGTGTTCAGGACCGCCTCGACAGCTTCTTCGATCCCAAGGCGTTTCTGAACTCGCCCAACACTTGGGGCAACGAAGGCCGCAACATGCTGCGCGGACCAGCTCAGCGCCAGCTGGATCTCAGCCTCGGCAGGCAAATTCGCCTGGCCGAACACTCCAACGCCGAATTCCGCTGGGAAGTCTTCAATGTGATGAACCAGGCGACTTTCGGCAACCCCTCCTCCGTCACAGTTCCCACATCGGGTCTGGGCACGCTCGGTCAGGTCAATTCGACGATCGGCGGGCCCCGCACCATGCAGGCGACTGTGGTTGTGAAATTCTAATCAGCAGTTCTTTCAGGAGCAAATATGAACTCTCGCCTAGCATGTCGTGTTTGTCTGATAAGCCTGTCCGCCATGATGGCGGCGGGCCAAACGGTGGAGCGGCCCGCACGCGCGGTTACCGATCCGGGTGTGGTCACCACGCGCCAGAACATTACTCCGGCGGGAGTTCCGCTCATCTTCAAAGGCCGCGTCTATGACGCGGCCTTTGCCTCGGATGGCGAGATGTGGGTTTTGAATGCAACGCAGCTTTACCGCGTTGACTGGCGCAGCGGGAAGATTTTGGAGAACATCGTCCATGACTCCCAGCCATCTCCGCAGGGTCTGATGGTGGCGGGAGGCAAGGCGTACACGGCGTCGTTGCCGAAGCGCGGGAAATCGGCCCTCCAAGTGGCGGCCAGCGGCAAGATGGTCCCGGTCGCGGGTGATCTGGGGACTTTCAACGCCGGGGCTCCGGCAGCGGGCAACGGTGTGGCGGTTGTACCGATTACGGCGAACAACAAGGCCGCAGTCGTTGAACTTGAGTCGGGCAAGGTTCGGGGCTTCGTCGAAACAGGGATTGCTCCGTTCGGCGCGGTGGTGAATCAGGCCGGAACCGTGGCGTACGTGAGCAACTGGGGCGGTCGGAAGCCGGTTGCCGGTGAACGGACGATGACGACCGGGGTCGCTGCGGGGGCCGATGCGGTTCTTGTGGACGCGATCGGCGTCACCGCATCCGGAACGGTGTCGCGCATTGATCTCACGACGATGAAGGTCACGGCCACTATTGCCGTCGGTCTGCACCCGAACGGTCTGATCTGGGATGAGAAAGCGGACCGCCTCTATGTCGCCAA
>CAITMP010000230.1 GCA_903893525.1 uncultured Acidobacteriia bacterium
CGGTGGCCGCCTGTACCTCGCCGGGCAGGCGTCGCGCGGCGGGTTCGGCGGCGGGATCCTGCCATCGCGTGGAGCCGCGCCCGCGGGCACGGACTCGGCGTCCCCGGGCGACTCCGTCTGCGAGGTCATCGCGATCGATTTAACGACGTGCACGGAGTCGATGGAGATCACGGCATCTTCCCCGGACTTCAGAGCCAGCGTTGCGTCCCTTGTGAATATCTATCAAACCACGCGCCTTTCGGCCTCGGGCGGGAAACCGCCGTACAAGTGGGAGGTCCATGGGCCGGCCTGGCTCAAGACCTTGGACCCTTTTGTGGGCAAAGGGGAGTTGCTGCTCTTTGGCCTGCCGGACTCGTGCGCGGACTTCACTGTGACGGCCACGGCCACGAGCGAACCCACCGGATGCAGCGTCACGCGGGAATTCACCTTCCACGTCCAGCCGCAGATCACCATTGAAATGCTCCCCGGGAACAAACTGAAGATGACCTGGGTGGGCCGGCTCGACTGTTACGCGGTCGAATCGGCGATCGCGATCAACGCCTGGAGCACGGCTGGCGTGGGCACGCCGCCGAAGGACAATGGCGACGGCACGTCAAGCGTGGAGCTCGACGTGGCGCCAGAGGAGCGGGAACGGTACTATCGCCTCGTGCTACTGAGGTGACCGCGTTGGGAACGCGGCTTTCGGGCAGTTTCAGGTTTCAAGTTTGAAGAGCATCCGCTTCCGGCGTGTTGTGGGTTGTCACCCGTAGCCGCCTCCCTATTCTGGAGGCCTAAGCGAACTCACGCACTTGTTGGAAAGGCTGCAACACGGCGATCCCAAAGCCGCGGGCGAACTTCTCCCGGTCGTCTACGAGGAACTGCGCCGTCTGGCGGCGCGGAAGATGGCCAACGAGGCCGCTGGCCACACTCTCCAACCGACCGCCCTTGTCCACGAGGCCTGGCTGCGGTTGGGCGGCAGCGAAGGGCCGACGTTTCAAAACCGCGCGCATTTCGTCGGCGCGGCGGCCGAGGCGATGCGTCGCATCCTGATCGAACACGCCCGGCGAAGACTGGCGGCAAAACGCGGCGCGTTCGTTGGCGGTCTCGGTGAGGGTGAGGAAGTCGAAGAGATAGGGGCCCTTGGTGAGCGCTTGGGCCAGGTCGGAGTGTGGGGGCGGGAGGGTCTTCCGGAAGTTGGTGACGGCCTGGCCGTGGCGCTGATGGAGGCCGGATCGGATCTGGAGGGCGAGGATGTCACCGGACCAGCCGTGCTCCACGGCTTTGGCGGCATACCAGAGCCGGTCTTCGGGGGATGGCCAGCTTGTCGAGCTGGATGGTGTGGTGACGCCAGGGCAATTGGGCAACGGGTCGTTGCACGATCGTCGGCGGGGTGTCGGGGATCGGTGCAAGGACGGCTTGCACGATCGGGCCGGCTTCCATTTGTGCAATGGGCCACTGCACAAACACGGCCTCCGGCCACGCGACGGCGAAGGCCCGCATGTATTTCAGGTTGCGGGGAGGGGAAACCCTGCCGTCCGGGAAAGGCCTTCTGGAGATCCGCGGAAAGCCGATCGATGACTTTGGCCCTCCAACCCTCCTTGCACTGCCGCGCCAAGATGAGGCGTCCGATGTCCCAACACAGGGCGATCAATTCACCGTTGGCCGCCAGAGCGGCACGCACCTGGGCGCGGTGGATGCGCTGCTTGATGTCCTCCAGCAAGCCGAGATAGTTCGGCGCGACCGCCGGAAGAGGGTGACCGGGAGGCGATGCCTTGCTCACTTTGTCAGCCCTCCCATCAGCGTGAGGATGTGGTCCTGGTCGCCCATCAGCTTCTTCAGGTCGAGCGGCGAGGTGTTGGAGAAATGCTGGCCGGACTTCTTGAGCAGGAAGGGCTCGGGGTTCAGGCCAGCCTGCTCTCGCTTCGCCTTCTCGGCATGGACGGCGGCCTTGGTCGGCTCCAGCACTCAATCCAGACGGCGGAGCACGGTGAAAGGCAGGATGACCTTGGCGTAATCGGATTGCTTGTAGTCGCCGCGTAACAGGTCGGCGACGGACCCGATGAAGGACCAAAGGTTCGGGTCAGACATGGGCAGGGGACGGACTGGGGGCAGGGGTGGCGAAGTCCTGCAACGCATGCCTCGGGCGCTGGCTAGGCGGCGTCAAGATCGATGGGGCAGTTCGGGTTACGGGGAACAATTCTGTCCGCGGACGCTTGGCGTCGGCACAGAGGTGCGCCAAGTCGGCATTATCGCTGATGGGGTCTCGTGACGCGCCAACCGACCAACGTCCTCGTGCGGTTCTTCAGCACCGGCAAGGAGGTCAAGAAGGTCGGCCTACTGATTGGAGGCGGCTCCGGATTTGTTGGGCGGGCTCCAATCCAATTCCAGAACACATCACTTGGTATACTCCATGGTTTACTCCTGCCTCAAAACCGGGTCCGATTGGGTCGAATTGGAGCCTCGAACTCAAGGTTGAAACGCCTCATTTCCTCGGCAAAGTACTCGATTGTCCGTTTGAGAGGAGGAGGGGGAAAACCGATTGGAACAATTTCGAGCCAGGACGATTTGCTCTGCCGCATCGCGATCGGCGGCGCGGAGGCTGGTGCGTTTTCTGGTACAGGTGTCCACGCGATAGAAGGCGTGGCCCCGGGAACCCCGGGTGATGAGACGGTAACGGGTCTCCATGCGCTGTTCGTCAGAACCCAGCGTATTCCAACCTCTTCCGGACCATGAGCGCGCTTCGAAAGATCCCGCCTCAGAAGTGGATGAGCAGTGAACGAGCGGACAAATTGGTGTCCGTTTTGGTGTTCGTTTCGACAACCTGCCATCCTAACCAATTAAGATTGTCATAGTTGGAGATGGAGGCTCGGGCCGGAATCGGACTGAGTTCCTGAGTTGGAACAGGCCTGAAATCGCCTGTTTTCCAGAGGATTCAAGCTGGAGTTGGCCTAATCAGCCATTACCAGCTCACTACCTTGGCAGTATTTTTACTGGAAGCGCTCGATGAACCGCCTATTGCGGGATTGAGTTTCCCTGGGAGGATGTGTGGCCAGTGATTCTGAGCGATTCAAACTGGCAGAGGTTTCCAGTTCGCGGGCAGGAGGTTCTGGAGA
>CAITMP010000231.1 GCA_903893525.1 uncultured Acidobacteriia bacterium
AATCCCGGTGCCACGCGAATCCCGAACACGCCGTCCTTCTCGTCGCCAAACGTAACCGTGTCCTTGGCGGTGAGCGTGAAGTCGAAATCGATGACCCGGTTGGTGCCGCCCGCATGGAACGTCATCGTACGGTCCTCGGTCATCACAACCTTGCCGTCGGACTGCTTCCACTCGGATTGCTCGACGATCTCACCCTTGGATTTGCCGCCCTCGGCCTTCGAAACCTTGGTCACGAAGATGTGGCCGCGCTTGACCTTGGCCTGCTTGGGATCGCTGTCGTAGGAAAACTCGTTGTTCCAGTAGTCGAATCCGTTCACGGACTGGTGGGCGAACCACATCGAGCGTTGGTGCTGATGGTCGGTCAACTCGCCCGCCACCTTGTCCATTGGAAATGCACGGGTTACCGACACACCGGACGGCGCACGGAGCGGATAGAGGTATGGTTTCGCGACCTCCGGCCCGTAGAAGAAGGTCGTATACGGCTTGCCGTCGATCTCGACTGCAATCTTGTTCTCACCTTGGGTGATCTTGACTTGGGCGGTCGCCACCTGGTAGCCCGGCAGCGCGGCCAACAGTGCGACAGCAAACAACTTGTTCATATCAGACAGTTAATCACACCGGGTCCGACGACGGGTCCGAAATTGTGGTAAGTCTGGTGGGAGTGATCCGCTTCCTATACTTGCTCGCGATTGCGATTCCGCTGGCTGCCGATTGCCGTTTGCCGGACCCTGCTCCCAACGCCCCGGCGCGGCTCTCTCCCGCCCGCCTGCTCGAAGGTGGCCACTACTTGTCCGCCGAGCGCATTCTGGAAGCCGCCCTGAAGAACCGGCCCGCCAATGCGCCTACCAACGGCCAACTGGAGTGGATGTTGTCCCGGGCCAAAGCAGCACTCGCCCAGGGCGATACCGAGAAATTGGAGGAAGCCATGGCGTACGCCGAGAGGGCGCTTGCGGCTGACCCGAACAATGCCCGCTACCACGTCCAGGTCGCGGCCACCGCTGGCCGACTGGCGGAGAAGGCCTCGTTGTTCAAGAAGCTCGGCTACGTCACTCGCGCCAAGCACGAGCTCGACCTTGCGGCCGCCGATGCAACCGAGATCGACGCCCAATGGGGTCTGATGATGTACTACTTCGCGGCTCCGGCCATGGTGGGCGGCGACAAGGCCAAAGCCCGCCAAATCGCGGAACGGCTCGCCACCACGGTTCCCGACTTGGGCCGATACTATGCCGGCCGTTTGGCGCTGGAACTGAAGGAGCCGGAAAAGGCCGAGGCCTACTACAAGGCGTCGATGGGCGAGAACCCGTTGCTGTTTGACACTGCCTCAGCCCTGGCCATGTATTACATTCGGACCAAACCCGACCAGGCCAAAGCGGAACTCTGGGCTTGCCAAGCCGTACACGCCGACCCAGACCGAGCCGATGCCTGGGCCCTTCTCGCGAGGGTCCACACCATGTGCGGCTGCTGGACCGAGGCGGTCGATATCGCGGAGCGTGCCGAAAAGACCGACCCCGAAAACCTGGCCGCCTACTTCGCCATCGGGGAGGTGGCTGTTGAACGCGGCGAGCAATACGGCCTTGCCGCGACGATGTTCCGCAAGTACTTGGAGAAACCGATCGAGGGCGACCAACCTACTGAGGCGACTGCGAGGATGCACCTGGGCACCGCTTTGGCCCGCCTTGGCCGTTCCAGTGAGGCCGCGAAGGAGTTGAAAGCTGCACTGGACCTCGATCCGACTCTTGACGGGGCCAAGAACGAGCTGAAAAAGCTCCGCCAGTAGCTCAGGCCACGGACAAGGCATTTGCCGTGACGAACAAGTTGCGCTCCCGAAACGCCGCCGGGCTCTCGACCAAGAGGAGCGCGCGCATGTGCCGTCCAGGGCTGGCGAACCAGGGTTCGCGCAAGACGCGCTCGGAGTCCCGCACCCAGGGCGGAGCCGATCTCCCGAGGGATGCGGCGAGGGATGCCGCGACGGCGGCCAGGTAAGCGTCCTGGATCCCGCCGTTCCGCACAAGTTTTCCGAGAAGAACGGGAGGTTCGGTGAGCATGCCGTAGTCCTTTTGGCGGGCGAACTCATGCAGAAAATCCGACAGCTCAAATTCGAAAGATCGACCGGCGCACGTCCGTCGCGCGATCTCTGCCACGGAACTTGGACGCGGTTCCATCATTGGTGAAAGCCATCCAAAATCTCATCCACGAGGTATGTGGATCGCGGCAAGATGCGCGAGGGGTCGTAGTACCGCCCTACTATTCGCATCACCTCTTCCGCCTCCGTCAATGCCAGTAGGCGAATGAGAAACGCAATATCCGCAGCATCGCCGTGCTCTGACCCGATACCGGATCGGGCTGCCAGAACTTTCATCGCCAGCATGTATTCGGCGGTCGGGGCTTGGACCCTGAGGTTGGGAAGGTCCAGTGCGTCCAGCGGGACAAAGTCGCCGTTTTGGGACAAGAATCCCTTCGCCGCGTCGTTCAACCAGTCCGATGGAAGATCCAATTCAACCGCAACGGCGGACGCGGCGAGACGGACTTCCGCACTCGGCTGGAAGATCGCATCCACATCCTTCGTGGACTGGCGGGAGTTGAATGCTAATACCATCGCAGTGCCGCCGACCACATTCAACTCGCCTTGGACGCCGCGCTTCCCAAGCTCGTCCGAGAGTTTCGAAAACGCCTCCATGATGGCGGTTCTGCTCAGCATGTCTACACACCATTCTAGCGGCGGCGCAATCCTTGTAACATAAAGGAGCGGCCAAACGGTCGCACCCATGAAATACGTCATCAGCAATCGGGAACCGCTCGGCAAACGAATCCTCCTCATCGAAAGCGGCTCCCGCTCCCTGCTCGAAGGCTTGCTGCCGGTAATCATCCCCGCGTGGGCCGGCAATTACGAAATCGATCTCGTCACCTGCTTCGGCGGACTCCCCGCGGGCATGCCCCAGGACGCCAAAGTCTACCGAGTCACCGACTACGGCACCAAGGAAAAGCGCGAACAGCTGGTACGCGAGCTTCGCACCCGCGATTACGCCTTCACCGGCATGATCTGTTCCGCCGAGCCCCTGATGACCAAATGGAAGTGGATGCTGGCCTTCCGCGTCCCGGCCAAGGTCTTCATCGTCAACGAGAACGGCGACTACTTCTGGATCCACCGCGAAAACCTCGCCATCATGCGCGAGTTTGTCCTCACCCGAATGGGGATGGAGGGCACCGGGGCGATCCGGGTTCTGGCGCGTTTGGCGGCGTTTCCCTTCACCGTCCTCTATTTGCTACTGTATGCTTTCGCGGTCCACACCCGACGTGCGGTCCGCCGAGCCTTTTAGGAATTCCAAACACCATGAAAACCATTCAAATCACCAAGACCGGCGGCCCGGAGGAGATGCGCTATGTGGACGCTCCCGTTCCGGCTCCCGGCCCCAACCAGGCGCTGATCAAAGTCGGCGCCGCCGGCGTGAACTTCATCGACGTCTATTTCCGGATCGGGCTTTACAAGGCGGAGTTGCCGTTCACCCCGGGCAATGAGGGTGCGGGCGTCATTGAGGCCGTGGGACCCGGTGTTACCGATTTTGCAGTGGGCGACCGCGTGGCGTGGGGCATGTTCCGTGGCTCGTACACCGAATACGCCGTCGTTCCCACCAGCCAGCTCGTCCACCTTCCCGATGGCGTCTCCTATGAAACCGGTGCCGCCGCCATGCTGCAGGGCATGACGGCCCACTACCTCTCCCACTCGTCGTACCCGCTGAAGCCGGGTGACCGCTGCCTGATCCACGCCGGTGCAGGCGGCGCGGGCCGGTTGCTCATCCAAATGGCGAAGATGCTGGGTGCAACGGTCTACACCACGGTTGGCAATGAGGAAAAGGCGGCGATCGCCAAATCCGCCGGTGCCGACGAGGTGATCATCTACACCCAGCAGGATTTTGTCGCCGAGGTCAAGGCGCTCTCGGGCGGCAAGGGCTTGGATGTGGTCTACGACTCTGTCGGTGCCAGCACCTTCCTAAAGGGCTTGGACCTCATCCGCCCGCGCGGCATGATGGTCCTGTTCGGCCAATCGAGCGGTGCCGTGCCCCCGTTCGACCCTTCCATCCTGAACCAGAAGGGCTCCCTTTTCATGACCCGGCCCAGCCTGGCGCACCACTGCCTGACCCGTGAGGAGCTGGAATGGCGTGCGGGCGACGTGCTTGGCTGGATCGCCAATGGCAGCTTGGAACTCCGCATCCACAAGACCTATGCGCTGGCGGACGCACCACAGGCCCACGCCGATTTGGAAGGGCGGGGAACTGCGGGCAAGCTCCTCCTGGTGCCCTAAGCGGTGACAAGACCGGAAGCTGCGCGGCGTGCAAAGGCCGCCGCGCAGTTCGACAAATTCGACGCCCTGCTGGTCACCAAGCCGGAGAACGTCCGCTACCTAACCGGCTTCACCGGCAGCAATGGCGTGGTGTTTCTGCTGGAGGACGGCACGGCGACGCTATTCACCGACCCCCGCTACACCGTCCAATCGAAGCAGCAGACCGACTGCAAGGTTGTGATCGCCAAGGGGCCGCTGACGAAGTCCATCCTGGCCGCCTTCACGAAGTCGGGAATCCGCAAGTTCGGCTTTGAGCAGGACCACCTCAACGTTGCCCAGTTCGACGCGCTGAAGAAGGGCCTGACCCTTGGCTTGGAGCTCGTCCCGGTTTCAGGCTTGGTGGAACGCCTCCGCATGGTGAAGGACGCGGGAGAGATCGCGGCGATCCGTGCATCCGTGAACGCGAACTCCATCGCTCTGGCGCAGGCGCTCGGCCTGTTCCAAATCGGCATGACTGAAGCGGAATTCGCTGCTGAAATCGACTACGCCAACCGCAAGCTGGGTGCCGAAGGCCTTGCGTTCGACACCATCGTGGCTGCGGGCGTACGAGCAGCACTGCCGCATGCCCGTCCCGGATCCACGCCCATCGGCCCGGGGATGCTCCTCATCGACATGGGCGTTTTCCGCGATGGGTATGCCAGTGATATGACCCGCATGGTCCATGTGGGGCCCGCAACCGACCGTTACCGCGAAATGTACGCTGCAGTTCTGGAAGCCCAACTCGCCGCAATTGACGCCGTGAAACCCGGGGTCCGCACCGTGGCCGTGGACAAGGCGGCGCGCGAAGTATTGCAGGCCCGGGGGCTCGAAAAGGCCTTTGTGCACTCCACGGGCCACGGCCTTGGGCTGGAAATCCACGAAGGGCCTCGTCTGGGGCGCAAGGACAAGGGCAAACTCCAAGCCGGGATGGCGATCACCATCGAACCCGGAGTCTACACCGAGGGCTGGGGCGGGATTCGCATCGAGGACACGGTGCTTGTCACCGAAACCGGCTGCGAAATACTCACTCCGACCTCGAAGGAGCTCTTCGAGCTATAGCATTTCAGGCTGGAATTGGGCTAGCAGGTAGGCGGATTCCTCTTCGCCCCGTTCCATTCCCACCACGACCAGATCCTGCCGGAAAGCTGCCTCGAACCGGTCCGCCAATTCCGCTTGGATGGCGCGGACGCGCGTTGGATCGGTGGATCGGAGTGTCGAGACATTGGCTGGTACGGGGATTCGGTCCACGATGGGCGGATTCCCGAACTTTTCCCCCGCGCAGATTTTGGAAGCCCGTTCCGAGCGCACCCACCATTCCGCAGTCAGCCGGTCGGTCGGCATGCCGCCGTGGAGGTGGCTGGTGGAGATCCCATATTGGTTGCGCACGTGCCGACGGACGATGGCACCGAGCCGTTCAATGTTGAAGTAGGCGTTCTTTAGCTCCAAGGGATCGAAGGTCCACTCGATCAAAGGAATCCCCGCTTCCAGCGCCAGTTCCCGTTGGCGGATCTTCATTCGCCGCCCGAGGCCGAAATCCCGGTATTCGGCGAGAACCCCGAGCATGTTGCTGTGCAGAAACGGCGCACCGCCGGGCTTGATGGCTGGAATTGCCAAGCAGAACGCTACCATTTTCGGACCATCAAACGCCCCCAGAATAATCCCGCCCACCTTGCTGGCCACCACGAAGAACCGTACCGGGAGCAAATCGGTCTCTGAAAAGCCCCAAATCGTGCGCTGGAGCTGCACGGCGTCCCGGAATTGGGCGTCGGTGGTGAGCGACGCTACGGTTATTTCTTTTTCGCTTCCTGCCATAGCGTTTCCAATTCTTCGATGGGGGTTTTCGACATCTCTGCTCCGCGCTCGCCCAGCTTTTCCTCGATGTAGCCGAAGCGCGAGCGGAACTTGAGGTTGGTGCGTCGCAAGGCCTGTTCTGGATCCACCTTTACGAAACGGGCCAAGTTGACGAGGACGAAGAACAGATCCCCCAGCTCATCCTCAATGCGGTCGCGGTCCCCGGTTTGGCGCGCTTCGTCGAATTCCGCGAGTTCCTCACTGAGCTTTTCGAGAACCTGCTCGGGTCCGGACCAGTCAAACCCCACTGTAGCGGCACGCGAAGTGATCTGTTGGGCCTCAACCAAGGCCGGAAGCGCTCTCGGCACACCTGCGAGCAGACCCGTGGGCTTGTTCTTGCCTTTCTTTTCTTCAGCCTTGATCTGGTTCCACTGCTTCAAGACCTCGTCCCCCGTGGACGCCGAAGCGCTTCCGAAGATGTGTGGATGGCGCCGGACCAGCTTCTGGTTGATCGCATCCAAGGAATCGCCGATGTCGAAACGACCCTCCTCGGCCGCCATCTGTGCATAGAAAACGGCCTGGAGCATGAAATCGCCCAACTCCTCAGCCAAATTCTCCCAATCGCGGCGGTCTATGGCGTCGAGAACCTCGTAGGTCTCTTCAAGCGTGTACTTCCTGATCGAGTCGAAGTTCTGTTCGCGGTCCCAAGGACACCCGTCGGGAGCGCGCAACTGGGCCATGATTTCCACCAACCGCTGGAATTTCGCGCCGGTTGCGTCGGGGGACTGCTCCAATATGGTTGAGAGCGGTGTCGTCAAGAGATTTCAGGTTAGCATTTGGGGGGAGCTAAACTTGTCAGTAGATGATGGATGCTTACGACGGTCAGAACGGCGATCAGGAAGATGGCGCGCCGCCAATCCTGCCCCCGGCGGATTTCGATTTTTTGATTTACTCCCTGCGCCTGCAGGCCGAACTCAACTTGGGAATTCTGCCAATGGCGGAAGCCGGCGACGCCGACTTGGAGCTTGCCCGCCACAACATTGACCTCCTCGCCATGCTGCAGGACAAAACCCGTGGCAATCTGACGGACGAGGAATCCCGCGAACTGGGACGCACCCTGTCGGAGCTGCGCATGCGGTTTGTCCAAGCCAAGGAACAGGAAGGCAAAGGCGGTTCGGCCAACCCGTTCCTGCTGTAATCGCTTTTAACGCCAATGGGAAAGCTGCGGTTGACAGTCTTGGGCTCCGGGACCAGTTCCGGCGTGCCGACCATCGGGTGTACATGCGACGTTTGCCGCTCGGATGACCCCCGCGACAAGCGTCTTCGTCCTTCAGTGCTGCTGAGCCACGGCGACAGGCGTATCGTGATAGACACCACGCCCGATTTCCGCATGCAGGCCTTGCGGTCGGGCATGGAGCGTCTGGACGCGGTGGTCTTCACGCATGCGCACGCGGATCATATTCTGGGCTTGGACGACGTTCGCCCCTTCAACTACCGCCAGCAGCAGCACATCCCGATTTACTTGACGGACACCACCTTCAAGACTGTCCGGCGCATCTTCGACTACGTGTTTGACGAGCGTCCCCATGATTCCGTGGTGCCGAAGCTTGAGGTCAACATCATTACCGAGGAGTCTTTCGACGTCCTGGGACTGCGGTTTACGCCGATTCCGCTTCGCCACGGGCGCACCGAGGTTTTCGGGTTCCGAATCGGAGGTTTGGCCTATTTGACCGACCATGGGGACATTCCCGAGTCATCCCTGTCACTGCTGCAGGGGCTCGACGTGCTCTTCTTGGATGCCTTGCGCTATAAGCCGCATCCGACGCATTCCACCGTGTCGCAGTCGGTCGAAACGGCCCTGAAGGTCGCTGCACGGCGAACCTACTTCACCCATATGTGCCACGATGTCGGCCATGTTGCCGGCCAGGCCGCGCTGCCCGAAGGTATTTTCCTTGCGTACGACGGACTCGTACTGGACGTTGACAACGAATGATGGTTTTCCATGGTTCCGGGGACGTTCCAGCCGGTTTCGGACCGTCTGTGGTTGCGATTGGCAATTTCGACGGGGTTCACGTCGGCCATCTGGAGATCCTGCGCCGCGTCGTCGAACTTGCGTCTGAAACCGGATCTATTCCCTCGGTCTTAACGTTCCATCCCCATCCGGCCCGCATTCTGGCCCCCGACCGCGCTCCAAAGCTGATCGTGACTTTGGAGCAGCGTCTCCGGCTGTTTGAGGCCGCCGGAATCGCGGCGACGCTGGTCCAACCGTTTTCCATGGAGTTTGCATCCTTCACGCCGCGTGAGTTCTGCAATGGGATTCTCATCGGCACGCTCGGTACCCAGTGCGTCATGGTGGGCGAAGACTTCCGTTTTGGAGTCCGGCAAACGGGGGATGTGGATACGCTGCGCTCGTTTGGAATCGAAGTGCGCCCCGTTGAGGAAATCGGCAGCGCAGGAATCCGGGCCAGCAGCACGGCAATACGACGGCTGGTGGAGGAAGGGCTTGTATCCCGCGCCCGCCGGATGTTGGGGCGGCCCTTCGCCTTGGAGGGACCCGTGGTGCACGGTCGGGGAATTGGCCGGACGTTGACGGTGCCAACCCTGAACCTTGCCTCCGAGAATGAATTGATGCCCGCGACTGGGGTCTACGTGACGCGGACCCGCGACGAAGCGACAGACCGGCAGTGGGCGTCGATCACAAATGTCGGCTACCGGCCTACCTTTGGAGACGGCGGCCTGACGGTGGAAACCTACCTACTTGAGGCACCGCCGGCTGAGGCCCCCGAGCGCATTGAGGTGTCGTTTCTCGCCCGCGTTCGCAGCGAACGCAAATTCGAGAGCCCCGAAGCACTGAAGGCGCAAATCCTGCGGGATGCGGGAGCCGCCCAACGTTTCCACCGGCGTGCTGGCGGTCGCTGAGACCCGGCAGGTCCCGCGTGGGACAATGGGAATTCCACCCGGAAATATCCAAGGAGCATAAATGAGTCTTTCCGCAGCAAAACTGCAGCACATGAAAGCCCTGTCCAACAGCGCGGGCGTGATCGCGGCCGCCGCCATGGACCAGCGCGGCAGCTTGACCAAGGGCATCGCCCAGGCCAAGGGCATTCCACAGAGTGAAGTCACCGACCAGATGATGGAGGAGTTCAAGGTTGCGGTTTCCAAAATCCTGACCCCGCACGCCACTTCCATTCTTTTGGACCCTGAATTTGGGCTCCCGGCCGCCGCCGCCCGCGCCGAAGGCAAGGGCCTTCTGCTCGCCTACGAAAAGACCGGGTATGACGCTACCGACAAGCACCGGATGCCGGACCTTTTGCCCCACCTATCCGTGAAGCGGATCAAGGAAATGGGTGCCGACGCGGTCAAAATCCTGCTCTACTACACCCCGTATTCGCCTTCCGATGTGAACGACATCAAGCACGCATTCGTTGAGCGGATCGGTGCCGAGTGCGAGGCCTATGACATCCCGTTCTTCCTTGAATTCGTCGGCTATGACGAAAACGGTGCGGACGAGAAGGCCTTGGCCTACGCGCAAAAGAAGCCGTCGGTTGTGAAGGGTTCGATGCTCGAATTCTCCAA
>CAITMP010000232.1 GCA_903893525.1 uncultured Acidobacteriia bacterium
CGCCCGATTGATCCGGACGAGGTCGATCATGACATCCCAGATTCATGGACGTGGGTGCGTCTCGTGGAAATCTGCGAACTCATCACCGATGGAACCCACCTAACTCCCAAATACACGGAGTCGGGGCGAATGTTTCTCTCCGCGCAAAACGTGAAGCCGTTCAAGTTCATGCCGGCCAAGCACCGTTTCGTATCCGAGGAGCACTACCAAGGCTACGTCAAGAATCGGAAGCCGGAGAGAGGTGACGTGCTTCTAACGCGAGTTGGCGCGGGCATCGGCGAAGCTGCGACGATCGACAAAGACTTGGACTTCGCGATTTACGTCAGCCTCGGCTTGGTTCGGCCCGTGCGTGGCTTCGTGTTCTCGGATTACATCACGCTCTGGCTCAATTCGCCGGACGGCACCGAAAAGAGCAGCCGCAACACCTACGGGAAGGGCGTCTCGCAGGGGAATCTCAACCTTTCGCTCATTCGGAACTTCCTCGTCCCACTGCCGCCCCTCGCCGAACAGCGCCGGATCGTCGCGAAAGTTGAGCAATTGATGGCCTTGGTGGACGCGTTGGAAACGCAGCTCGCCGCCTCCCGCGCCACCGCCGCGAACCTCCTCTCCGCCCTCGTCGCCGAACTCACCGGCACCCCCAACGACGGCAAAGTCTCCGTCCCCTCCACGACCACCACCGGCCGCCGCGGTCGCCCTCGCAAATCACCCTGACGCTTCCCTCGCTCCTGCCATGGCCTTTACCGACATCGAGATTGCCGAGCACATGCAGGTGCTGGAAAACTCATTCTGGTCCCGGCGGCGTCCGCCCCTGCACTTGCGCGACCAGGTCCGCGAGGGCCAACGGTTCACCGTCCAGTCCATTGAGCTTTTCATCGTGCGCCCGGCGTTCAATCGGCCCGGCGAGCAGACCGAGGAAGCCATCGCCAAGCTCCAGCACATGCCCCGCCTGCGCGTCTGGCGTATCTTCTGGAAACGGGCGGACGGCAACTGGCACCGCTACCAGCCCCACCCAGAAGCAGAATCACTGGCCGATGCCCTCCGCGTCATCGATGAAGACGCCAACTATTGCTTCTTCGGGTGACCTTTGTTCATGCACGCTCACACCGCCGCCCGGAACACCAATCATCGGCCCGCGCCCGGTCGTTGGTGGCACTGGAAACGAGGTCATCTTCCCGATGGGCTACTGAATATGATTACACTATCTGAACAATGGGCGAAACAATTAGCCGCCAAGCCCGAAACAGGAATGGGTTACCAGGTGGTCAGTGTCGTTCTGAAAGATGGCAAACGGTTCGACCAGGTTGCCATCGTCGGAAGACTAATCGCCGAGATACGAGGCCGCGCGGATTCGCGCAATCTCTCCGCACTCATCTGAGTGCGGCCCCATTGAAGCGGTATGAGATTCAAGCGCGTATGGAAGATCCGCATGTCTTCACCGGGCCATCACATGTTCTCTCGCCCCCTTGCGCATCTGATCCAGGCTCATCCCCAAGCCCCTGTTCATCTTTCTGATCTCGTAGGTATCGTGGTCCGCCTTGGGCTTGCCCAAAACGACTTCCGTCCCGCCGATCTGCCCTGAATAATGCCCAAACATCCGCAGGGCCTCTTGAACCGACTGCTTGCCGTTATCGGGCAGTTGTTGCAGTAAGTGCTGATATTCGGCTTCGGTCGGCGGCGATGAGAATACGATTCTTATCGGGTTCTGCGCCTCGAACATGGAGACGACCTTCTTCTGTGCTTCGTCGGCATCCTTTTTCCCAGCCGGTTGCGCCTGCAACGCCTGCGCCTTGGCCTTACGCCAGGCATTGTTGAACGCCTCGTGATCGTTCGCGTAGGCCGCCAGCACCATCTGGCCGACGAACGGCTTGATCGGGTTGGGCGTTGTCTGGTTCTGGAGCATGCCACCGAAAGTGCGGACGTTAAGGTCCAGCTCACGGCCAGCGACCCGCAGGTAATTGTTCACGCTGATCCGGTTGCTGACCCGGGCCTCGGCATCGTCCATGGAGAGCATGTGATTGATTGCTCCAAGGTTCTGTAAAAGCCCGTTGCCGCCTAGCGTCTGAAACAGGGGGCGGACTACGGTCTGGTAATCCGTCGCCGTGTCGATGGCACCCTGAATGTTTCCAGCCGCAATCTGCGGGGCGGTCTGGTGGTAGAG
>CAITMP010000233.1 GCA_903893525.1 uncultured Acidobacteriia bacterium
CCGGAGCCTCCGCGATATCCTTCCAAAGACCGTAGGTGGCATCTGAACGCAGGACCGCAATGATTTTGTCGTCCACCTCACCCTGGTCGAGCATGCGGAAACCTCCGATCGGGATGCACTCCACGAGCAAGTTGCCGTGTTCGATGGGACGGTCGGTTAGGACGCAGAAATCGAGGGGGTCGCCATCACCGGCCAAGTCGCGCCCCGTCTTCATTGTCGAGTACTCGGCGACCGATTCTCCGCAATAACTCTGCGGCAGAAAGCCGTACAGGGCCGGGCAGATGTTGGAATAGCGCTGGGGCCGGTCGACCTTGAGATAGCCGCTCACCTTGTCAATTTCGTACTTGACGGTGTCGCAGGGCACCACCTCGATGAAGCAGTTGACCATCTCCGGCGCGTTTTCACCCGGGGAGATACCGTGCCACGGGTGCGGCTTGCAGAGGACGTTCAGCAACTTCCAGAGAGGTTGTCCAACGGAATCATTCCCGCCCAATGTGGTGCCGCCCGATGAGCTAGCCATGCAATGCCTCCTCGACTTTTGGCAGAATCTTGGTCATGCGCAAACGGTTTGTGTGACCGTCCGTGGAATATTCGACGCGGTCCATGGTCGAATGGATGATCTGCAGCCCCATGCCGCCCTCAGGGACCGAATCCAGATCGGTCTCGTCAAAATTGAACACCTCGGAACCATTGCACAGTGCCTCCCGGCTTTCCTCGGGCATCGGCTCCCCTGCGTCGGCAACCTCCACAACAACGCTGCCGCCGGAGACCGAAAGCATCACGGTCACCTCATTGTCGGCGGCAAGTTTGTAACCATGGCGGATGGCGTTTGTGACGGACTCGACCACGCAAAGCTCGACTTGGAAAACGGACGTTTCGTCCAGCCCCAGATGGAGGCAGATGGCATGGACACTTTGGCCCACCAGTGTGGCCCCGTCCAACTCGCTCGGGATCGTGAGTCGAATCCAGTTCACGGTGGTGACTTTACTTGGAGACAGCCTGAAGGGCTTCTTCGGTTGTTGCGAAAACGCGGAACACCTTGTCCATGCGGGTGAGCTTGAACATACTGGCCACGGCACCCTTGCTGCCGGAAATGATCAGGTCACCACCGTTGCCCCGGTTCTTGAGCACGCTGACCAGGGCTCCAAGGCCGCTGGAGTCGATAAAAGTAACCGCCTCCAGATTCAGAATGACGGTTTGCGGCTCAGGTTGGAAATGTTGGAGCAGCGCCATTTTCAATTCCTGCGCCACAGCCGCGTCAATACGGGAATCCAGCACCTTGGAAACCAGTAGCCCGTTCATTGTATTGTTGTCGAATCGCATATTCCCTCGTCCTCACTTCCGACAGCCTACTGGTCCAACTCCCGCGATGCCTCAAGCAGGGTCAGCGCCTCGTCGGGCACATCCTGTTTGCGCCTGGCGTCATCCACCAGCCATCCCAACTGAGTCTCCCGGATATCCAAATGGCTGCCGTCCGGATTGATGCAATTGGGGCCGAAAACCAGCACGTTGTCCAACCGGGCCACGGAACTAACGCGGGTGTACTCACCAAGAATACATCCCCGCAGCGTGGCACCGGCTTCGATGACGGAACCGGCACCGATCAGGGTTGGTCCCTCGATCACCGCCCCGTCCCCGATGAAGGTGCTCCCGCCAATAACGGCCGGGCCCGTGATGGTGACTTTTTCAGGATTCCATGAGACGTTCAGGCCCATGCGGACCCCCGGCATCACTTCCCTGCCCGGCAACCGGTAGCCGTCGATGCCACCTGCGAGCGCCAGCCTGGTCGCGTCCCAGTAGTCGGGGACGTTGCCGATATCGACCCACTCGAAGGGGAGGTCGATGCCGTACATGGGCGCACCGGCAGCGACCAAGGCCGGGAAGAGTTCGCCGCCAATGTCGAATTGCTTTCCGGCCGGGATGAAGTCGAACACGGCCGGCTCGAAGATGTAGATGCCTGTGTTGATGGTGGTGGAGACGGCCTCCTCAACCTTGGGCTTTTCCTGGAACCGCGTGATGCGCCCGTCGGGCCCGGTGGCCACCACGCCATACTTGAAGACCTCTTCGCGCGGCACATTGCGGAGGATGATGGTGGCAATCGCGCCCCGTTGGCGGTGGAATTCGACGGCCTTTCGGAGGTCGACGTTGATCAGTGCGTCGCCGCAAAGGACGGCGAAGGTGTCGTCGAAAAAGCCGGAAAATTCTTGGATCCGCTTGACGCCTCCAGCCGAGCCAACGGCCTCGCCGACAATTTCGCCATCGACAATGGTGCCCTCAAACGAGTAGGCCATTTCGACGCCGAAGCTGGAACCATCCCGGAAGTAGTCTTCAATCATGGGTGCCAAGTGGCTGGTGTTCACCATGATCTGGTCGAAATCGCAGGCTTTCAGATGCTCTACGATGGACTGCATGATCGGCTTGCCCAGAAGCGGAATCATGGGCTTCGGCACCAAGTTCGTAATTGGCCGGACCCTGGTACCCTTTCCAGCCGCCAAAATCATTGCTTTCATCTTGATTCCTCCTTCACCGGCAATTCAGCCAAACCAGAGAATACCCGCGGCGGTGTGAATTCGAGCGCCATCACGGACACATCATCACGAAAATCGCGACCGTTCCTCCAGGCGTCCAACTCCAATTCCAAGTCGCCGATGACGGCATCGAGAGGCTTTCCCGCCGAACTTTCAAAATACTTCACGACCCGGTCGTCACCGTACATTTCGTCGTTGGCATTGGCGCATTCGCTCACGCCGTCGGAGTATAGGAAGAGGCGGTCACCGGGGCCAAATGGACTGTCTATCAAATCGAAATCGATATCCGGCCACAATCCTACCGGCATGCCTCCGGTTCCTAGCACCGACACGGTTCCGTCCGCAGCCATAAGAAGCGGGTTGGGATGCCCGGCCTGGGCAAGCTTGAGGTGCCGACCCACTGTATCCACAACACCATAGATCATCGTGAAGTAGCGGTCGTCGGTAGTCTGGA
This sequence comes from uncultured Acidobacteriia bacterium, assembly GCA_903893525.1. Lineage (GTDB taxonomy): Bacteria > Acidobacteriota > Terriglobia > Bryobacterales > Bryobacteraceae > BOG-234. The sequence continues at coordinate 2,983 of CAITMP010000233.1, forward strand.
AGCGTCTGTTCAGTTCGCGGATGGCCTCATCCGGGTTCATCGCCTCAAATCCACCGGTGGCTGGATTCAGCCGCTTCAAAGGACTCCCGAAAGTTGCCGTGGGAGCCAGAACCATGCTGAGCGTAACGGAAAGCATTGCCGCCGGCACCCCGTGGCCTGACACATCCAGCACATAGAAGCCGACTTTACCGTCGCCGAGCGGAAAGAAATTCAGAGTATCGCCGGCGATGTAGCTGGACGGCCGGAAGTGCCAGCGGCAGGCGATTCCGTCTGCACTGAGAATTCTTGCCGGAAGAAGGTTGGACTGCATCCAAGCTGCCGATTGGAGATCCTCCTCAATCAGCTTGTAGGCAGTCGCCAGTTGCCTGTTGCGTACGGCGAGGCCCCGCTCCAAGGTAAGAATCCGTTCGCCTGCACGGATGCGGACGCGGAATTCGGCGGCGGCAATGGGCTTGGACAGAAAATCGTCGGCACCAGCCTCCATGCCCTCCACCAACTCGGCCTTGTCACTCTTGGCAGTGCAGAGGATGACATAAACGTAGTGGTCGAAATTTGCGCCCCGGATCCGGCGGCACAAATCCAAGCCGCTCAGGTTCGGCATCATCCAGTCGGTAACCACTAGGGAAATTTCGTGGATTTGCAGCAAATTCCACGCGTCTTCGCCGTCGCCGGCCGAAAGAACCTCGTGGCCAAACCCCGAAAGCAACCGCGCATACAAGCGGCTTGCGGCGGGATCGTCTTCTACGAGAAGAATCTTCACAATATTGCGCTTACCAACGATAGTCTAGCAGCTTTATTTTGACGTCCGGCTTGACGTCAAAACCTCAGTCAGGCGTCCACCATGACCACTTCGGGATGGTAGAGGTTGGGGATAACGATGCGGCCCACCGCGACCAAGCAGCCGTCGGATCCAACAGCTTTCACGCAACGGGTGCCAGGAGCAACCACAAACGGGGAAACGTTGAAATCGCGGCCCTGCCGGATGTGGCGGACCGTCAGATCATCGACAAAAACCTTGGGGAACATCGGAAGCAAGTCGGCCATGGGCAGAAGCGCATCTTCCAAATGGCCATTCCCCTTCAGCTCCTGGAGTTGGTCCAAAGTGGACGCAGCCTCAATGCGGAACGGCCCGGAGGCGGTACGGCGGAGTTCCTGAATGTGCGCACCGCAGCCCAGCACCTGTCCCAGATCATGGGCGATGGAACGAATGTATGTCCCGGGCGAGCAGCGCACGAAAATCCGGGCAAGATTTCCCTCGACTGAAAGAAGGGACAATTCGAAGATCGTAACTTGCGACGCGGCAAGATTCACCTCGATATTCTTGCGGACCAACTTGTAGGCAGGCACACCATTGATTTTCCGTGCCGATACCGCCGGTGGAACCTGTTCGATCTGGCCACGGAACGCCACAAGTGCAGCTTCCAGTTGCGATGGGACGAGCGCGGTCTCCACCGGTTCCGAAGTAGGTTCGCCGTCCCTGTCGTAGGTCGTGGTGGAAAAGCCGAAGTGGATGATTGCGTCGTAGGCCTTCTCGGAATCCTCCCAGAATTTCGCCAACCTTGTCGCCTGGCCAATCATAACGGGAAGGACGCCGGTGGCCAGCGGGTCAAGGGTCCCGAGGTGACCCACCCGGCGGGTACCGAAGATGCCTCTTAATTTTGCTACCGCATCATGGGATGTCCACGTTGCGGGTTTGTCGACAATAACGATTCCTTCCAAACTCACTTCTGCGATTCCAGACCCTCGATAACCTTGAGCACGACGGTCCCAAGAATCTTGAAGCTATTGGCCGAAAGCTTGTCCATGGTGTCTTGCGGCGTGTGCCAGAAGGAGCTTTGGGATTGGAAGTCGATCAGGTCCAAGGCCCGGACGCCCGCGTTGATAAACGGAATGTGGTCGTCGGCGATATTGCCGCCGTCACGGGGGAAAAACTTGGAGTACCCAAGCGCGTCGGCGGTATCCCAAACGAATTTGCGCAGGGAAGGGGCTGAATTGGTTTCCCAGACGATGCTGAAGTTACGGTCGCCGATCATATCGACGTTGATGAGCGCCTTGAGCCTCCGGTTTGTGCCATCGGCGGTCCACGCAGCGGCCAGATGCTTGCTGCCGTAGATGCTGTCGGCGTCTGTCCAGTCCTTGACAGCCTCCTCACCGTCAAAGAAAACCAGGTAGAGGTCGTCCACCCGTGGATGGCCC
>CAITMP010000234.1 GCA_903893525.1 uncultured Acidobacteriia bacterium
CTGGTGCTCGATCTGTGCGATTCCGGAACGGTAGCCACGATCAACGGACCTGGGAACATGGGATTGCCGGCAGTCACCGCAAAGGCTGAACAGGCGGTAATCGCCAACCAGTGGCCAGTCCTACAGGTCCCGTCGCTTATCTTTCATTTGCTGCTTGCCTACCACATCACGTCCCTAGATTATTTCGCCGCATACACGGCGGCCCTCGGACAGATGGCGGAAGGCCCCAGTGCAATTAGGGCCGCAATTGCTCAGATATTGGGTGAACACCACGAAGTAATCACCGTTTTCGAACGTCAGTCGCTTGACTGGACGTCACTCGTGTTGTGGGGTGCCCCGGGCTTCTATGCCTGATCGTTCGAATGAGATTTGGCAAGGCGCTCGCCCCGGGAGGCTGACTGACCGGGTTCTGGCGCAGCATATGCGTGGGTTGCCACAGCGGCACCACCCTGCCGCCCAATTCGACCCCAAGGCCTACGACTCCTTCGGGCCAAGCGGTCCGCGACTACCCCCGCTGGGAAGTGTTTGGCACTGTCCCGTCCGTCGGCCAACCCTTGCGGGCGACCCGCGGTACGGACAGGCTTTCCGGATCGATATAACAAACAACAAATACAGAACTCAGTAAGACAGGCGTCGAGCTTCGAAGAGGCCCACTGGCACCTCGTTAGCCAGTCTACTGCGCTACACTCCACGTGTCCGTCTTGAGAATCTCCGTCGCGTAGGATAGCGCAATCTCGAGGGCACTTTGAAGTGTTTTTGTTGGATCCAGTATGCCCGCCACCCGGACATTTGACAAGCCGCCAGTTCGGACGTCCAGTCCAATCATCGGGTCGTTAAGCCGCTGCCGCTCGCCAATCAAACTCGCTGGACTCTTACAGCAGCTTTCAGCAAGCGCAGCAAATGGCTGGTCGAGCGCCTTGAAGACGACCAGTGCACCCGCTTCCTCCGCCACGGATTGATGTGATAGTTCCATGATCGCCGCCTTTGCGTTCAAGAGCGCGCTTCCAGCGCCGCCACTCCATCCGGCTTCGATAGCCGCGCGTGTCGAATGCATCGCGCTAGTTGCGCGGTATTGACGGTCCTCCGCCTCGATGTCTGTCGACCCGCCGATACTGATCGTCGCAATCTTCCCTGCTAGGTTGGCGAGGCGTTCCTGCAGCCTTGCTCGATCATACGGATTTGAGGAAGTTCCAATTGCGGACCGCAATGCCTCAATATGACTCTGAATCGTGTTCTCAGCCCCATGGCCCCCGAATATCGTGGTCGTACCTTGAGTAACGACAATTTTGTCGGCACCGCCTAAATCCTCCAGCCGAATTGATTCCAGCCTTAACCCCAGATCAGCGGAGAAGAGCTTTGCTCCGGTTAATACTGCTATGTCCTGCAGGAGTTCTCTTCTTCGGTCGCCACTTCCGGGCGCTCGAACCGCCGCGCACTTCAAACTGCCTCTGACGTTATTCACGACGAGCGCCGCAAGCGCTTCCCCGTCGATATCATCAGCCACCACAAGAAGCGGGGAAGATGAGCGCGCAATCTGCTCAAGTAAGGGAAGAAGATCCTTCATGTTCGAGATTCTCGGTTCATGAACGAGTACTCGGCACTCGGCCAATTCGCAGCGCTCAGGTTCGAGGTTCGTCACGAACTTCGGCGACAGATAGCCACGATCGAAGCGTAAACCCTCTTGTACGCTGAGTTCGCACTCTATGCCCGCTCCGTTTTCCACAACGATGATCCCATCCGGGCCCACTTTCTGCATCGCCCTAGCCACAAGATCTGAAATGGGCAAATCGTCCGAAGCGGTCCGAGCGACGGCCAAGAGATCATCGGGGCCGCAGTAGCAGGAGTTCCGTTGAATCCACGAGCGCGCCGCATCCACTGCCTTCCGCATTCCGCGAAGGACGTCGTGCATTGCGTGTCCTTGGACGATAGCCGACTGGCCGCCATCAACCAAGCCATGCGCCAGGATCATCGCCGTCTTGGTGCCGTCTCCCACGCCACCAAAAATTGACCGACCCACCTTCCTCATTTGCTCGATGCCATTCTCCTCGATCGAGTTCGCCGAGTGAACTCCATCCGCAATAGCAAGGCCCTTCTTCTGAGACACTATCCGGCCAACCCCCAGCGAGACCCTAACAGTTGTTCCACGGGGCCCGTACGCTTTGGAAACAAGGCGGCTCACTTCAGCCATTCCGCGAAGTGCTACTGCCTGCGGCTTTTCAACACTGATGGTCGAGAATGCTGTCCCGATTTGCCGCACGGCAGACGTATCGTACGGCCATCGGAGTTCATGGTCGTCATCACTCTGAAGGAGGGCGGCTTCGATGTTCTTAATTAGGGCCTCCGACAGCTGCGCCTGCCATCTAGCGTCCGTAGTGTTATAGGAGATACAGCGGCGATGGCGGTAATCAAACGGAACATCCCCGATCTGCTGAGTCATAAGGATGGTGCAGACGCCTAGCGAATGGCAGAGACCCAATTCATAGTTCACGTTAGGGTTTCGATCCGTTACATCGGCGACAATCACTCGAGCGCGCCAAATATGGTCCCAGACGTCCCGCATAATTGATCCCGTTCCATATATTTCGTCGGCCCGCAGCGCGTCCATCCCGGCATCCTTGACAGCCTTCTTGATGATGTGCTCGTAGTAGTCGTCAAACGGTGGGCCAAAGGGCATCAGCACGAAACAGAGCTTGTCATCGATCTTCGGCCGGTAAACCATGTCTCTTAAGAATAGACCAGTCCGCCAGCGATGTTTAGACAGATACTCCGGCGCTCGGATTGCTGGAACTGTCGGACCCCCCTTCGGGTGAATCGAACGGTCAGGTATTGCTTTTGACCTCCAAGAACTGGCATAGGGTTCCGGCCATGTGGACGAACTCGGCGGGCATCATGATTACGGTCGTGCTGTTGTTTTCCGCGCCGACTTCGGAGCCCATCTGCATGCGGCGCAATTCCAGGTCGGTCGGGTTGCCCACCATGAACTGGGCGGCACCGGCCCGCTCTTTTGAGGACTCTAGACTGCCGCTAGCCGAAGTTTGACCACCCTATAGCCATCCAGCCAACCCGGTCACAAAAAATATTCCACACTGAATCAACACTTTACCCTCAAACTCCCCCATTCCGCCGCCCCACCTGTGGCATACTCCCCACCGGAGGAACCACCATGCTCTCGGAACGCAGAATAGAAGCCAACCGCAGGAACGCCCAAAAATCCACCGGACCGCGCAC
>CAITMP010000235.1 GCA_903893525.1 uncultured Acidobacteriia bacterium
GCATTCTCAATGGTTGCGGATGTCGAACGCGCCACCAGAGAGTTCGGCCCTAGGGGCTACCGGTACGCATTCTTCGAAGCGGGCGCGGCCGGCCACAACCTCTATGTTGCGGCTACCTCCCTCGGTCTGGGCGCAACCGGCATCGGGGCCTTCTACGACGACGAAGTCCATCGATATTTAGGACTCACTCTTGACCAAGGCCAGGTGGTTTATCATTTCGCGGTCGGCTACCCGGTGTTGGATTCGCGGGTGCAGGGGTGATGGGGATCGTTTGGATATGCTCGGAATCCTAGTCCACGGCGACAACCACTTCATCGTGCGAGGTCCCATGCCGGGCTGCGACGAGGCGCTTGCGTTGGTACGCCATTGGTCCATCATTCAAATCGGTGCCGTGACACCACCGGAGTTGGCCGGTTGGACAATTTCAACAAAGGAGTTTCGGGAAAATCTGGAGTGGGCCGTGGTCGTGGAAGGTGGAGGGGAACACTCCCCCGCAGTTTCCATCCTTTTAGCGGAACTTGCCGCACGAGGGGTGGTCGCTGTTCAAGCGACTTGAAATCCGCAAACTTGGATGAACTCGCGAAGCTTGGCGTCGGTCACCAACTTGGGATCGTACTGGATGGAAACCTTGTTTTCCGGGTAGGTGGCCTTCGCCATCACGACGCCCTTGAATCCACGGAGCATCACTTCCAACCCCACCGCGCACGTGATGCAGGTGAAGCCCTTTACATTCCACTGGACCGAAAGCGCTCCTTTGGTGTCTGGTTTTGCATCAGAGGCTTCAATCGCCGTTGCTCCCACCGCCGTGGCAGTGGTGAGGTTACAGAGAAAGTTTCTGCGGTCCATGGAATTGTTCCTTTATGCGTCCTGCCGGAATCCCCAGCGGATGGATCGGATCTTTTCGAGTCGGCGGAAGCCCAAATCCAATATCAGGCCGATACCACCGATCAGCAGCATGGCGGCGATCACCAAGTCGTAGCGTTTGCCCGAATTGCGTGAATCAATCACGAGGTAGCCCAAGCCAGAGTCAACTGCGATCATCTCGGCTGCCCCAACCACCAGCCAAGCGATTCCCAGCGCGATTCTCAGGCCGACGATGATGCTGGGCAATGCGGCGGGGAAGACGACTTTGGCCAGCAATTGCGCCGGTGCCAGTCCGAAATTCCGTCCCGCGCGCCGATACATCGACGGCACATTGCGGACCCCGTTCATCGACGAAACCACAATCGGGAAGAATGCGGCGAGAAAAATCAAGTAGATCGCCGAAACGTCGCCCACGCCGAAAATGACGATTGCCACCGGAATCCACGCCAAGGGGCTGATCGGACGGAGAATCTGTATCACCGGATTTACCACAGCGCCAACTGCCGGGTACCATCCGAATACCAGTCCCAACGGAATCCCAAGACCCAAAGCCAAGGAGAATCCTGTTCCAACCCGCCGCAGCGAGTCAAGTACGTAGCGACCGAGCAGACCCTTGTGGAACAACTCGGCAAATCCTTTTTGGACTGCCAAGGGCGAAGGAAAAATCTTGGTCTGCGTGTAAATTACAGCGTAGTGCCAGAGCACAAGAAAGAGACCCGCTGTGACAACCGGCCAAAACACGTTTTCCCACTTGCGGGGCGCGCTCAACGTGCTCATATCTTGTGGGCGAGGCCGATCTGCTCGAAGATTCCATCCCGGAGCTCCAAGTATCGTGGCGAACTCAGGTCACGGGGATGCGGGATGTCGATCTCGACGATCGACTGGATTTTCGCCGGGCGCGCGCTCATCACCACGACTCTGTCCGCCAACTGGATCGACTCCTCAATGTCGTGGGTCACGAAAATGATCGTCTTTTTCTCGGCTTCCCAGATGCGTAGCAACTCTCCGCGCATGATCAGCCGGGTGATCGAATCGAGCGCCCCGAACGGCTCGTCGAGAAACATCACGTCGGGATCGACAGCCAGTGCCCGTGCAACTTCGAGCCGCTGTTTCATGCCGCCGGAAAGCTCCTGAGGATACGATTTCTCGAAGCCCACGAGGCCAACCATCTTTATGTAGTGCGCGATGCGACGTTCCTGCTCATCCTTTGGAAGCTTGTAGAGGCCGAAAGCGATATTGCCTTCGACCGTAAGCCACGGGAAAACGCCCCGCTCTTGGAAGACGAAGATCCTTCGGGGATCTGGACCATTGACCTTCTCGTTCTCGATTCTGACTTCGCCCGTGGTGGGAGACAGGAATCCGGCAATGATGTTCAGGAGCGTGGATTTGCCACAGCCGGAGGGTCCAAGGAGGCAAATGAATTCACCTTCTTTGACCTCCAAGTTCACGTTGTCCAGAACTGAGGTGCTTTTGCCGTCGCGCTGGAACACCATGCTGACGTTTTCTGCCCGCAGCTTCGTGTGGGTGGGGGTTGCGTGAGATGTGTCCATTTAGTCCTCTGAATAGCCCCAACGCAGGGACCGGATTCCTTCCAGCGACCGCATTCCGGTATCGAGCAGCAGTCCAATCAAGCCAATCAAGACCATGCCAGCCACCACGAGGTCGTACCGGTTTCCGGCGTTGCGGGCGTCCACGATCAAGAAACCCAATCCGGAATTTACCGCGATCATCTCTGCTGCGACCACAACCAGCCACGCGATGCCCAAGGTGATACGCAGTCCAATGATCAGCTGAGGCATGACTGCCGGGTAAAGGACGCGAACAACCAAGCTCGGCGTACTCAATCCAAAATTCCGGCCCGCATTGATGTATACCGCAGGGATACCCGCAACCGCATTAACTGCGGTCAGGGTGAGTGGCAACAGGGATGCTAGAAAGATTAGGAAAATTGCGGCTCCATCTCCAACGCCGAACCAAAGGATGGCGATTGGAATCCATGCAAGTGGCGAAATTGGCCGCATGATTTGGAGCAGTGGATTCAAAGCCATTTCCGCGCGTCGGTACCACCCGATTGCGAGCCCTGTGGGGACGCCGATAAGTGCGGCGAGCATGAATCCCCATGTGACCCGGAACAGTGAGGCTACAACGTACTTCAGCAAGAGTCCACGTTGTGCCAATTCCCCGATTCCAAGCAAGACCTGGATTGGATCAGGCAAAAGGTGGGCCGATTGCGAATGCACTGCGACGTACCAAGCAACCAGCAACGCGGCAGCGAAAAGCAGAGGACGAATCTTGACGGAGACGTTCAAACCATCACATTAGCATCGCGCTGGAATTGCCGCCATAGTGTCAATGCACTAGCGGCGCGCCAATTGTTCGGGCGTAATATTACCGGAAAGCGAATGGGACTATACCGGTATCCCTCTAGAATGCCGATGGTGCTGCATGGGAAAAATTCGCCACGCAGTTTGGGGTGCGCGCTGGATTCTGATGTTGTTCTGCTGGATGATTGCCGCTCAACCGGTACGGGCGACCAGTGTTGCGGTGATCTTTTACGACAACCGGTACGGAACCGTCAACGATGTGACGGGCGGCTACACCCAGATCGGCACCCTGCCGGTAAAACAATCCGGCGGGATCGCGGCGATCAACGGTCTGTTGTACGTCGAGGATTTCAGTAACAATCTCTACACCGTGGACTCGCTGACCGGTGCGGCGCATCTGGCGGGGAACACTGGGTTGAATTTGAACTTGGCGGTGTTTGGCGGGTCTGCGATGGGATTGTTCGAGATCGACTACCAGTCAGTTCTTTATTCCATCAACAAGGACACCGGTGCAGCGAAGCTGATCGGGAAAACCGGTCTAGCACCCAACAACGGTATGAACGACACCAGTCTCTCCAGTGACGGCCAGTACCTCTACTACACTGCTGGCAGTGCCGGGGCACGGGATGAGCTGTACAGGATTGATCCCAAAACGGGATTGGCTACGGATTTGGGAAGTACGGGGCAGACGGGTATTGCCGGCTCGGCCTACGTGAACGGCAATCTGGAACTGTACCAGTGGGGGCAGAGTAAGAACTACATCTATACGGGTGCCTTGACTGGCCCACTCAACTTTGTCAAGGGGCCTCAGCTGGCGGCACAAATCGTTGATGGCGGTGTGGTTCTTGACAACATCGTCAACACGTCGAACTTTGTGTCCAGTTCCATCGGGGCGAACTCGGCACCGGAGCCTGTCCCGCTGTTAACAGGCGGGTCAGGGCTCCTATGTGCACTTGGACTTAGACGGAAGCGGTCTAGGCGGTCGATTCGAGTTCCCTGACGCGCTTCGCTAGCATGGCCTCGAGGTTTTCCAGCGCCTTGGTGAAGCCGGAGATGCCCTCGGCTAGCTTGTCGGTTGCCATTCGGTCAGCGGCATGCATAGTGTCGAAGGTTGCCCGGTCCATCGGGATCCGCTCAATATCCATGGCTGCGGACGCATCCGGCGCGAGCATGCGCGGAAGTTCGGCAACCGTCGAGTCCAACTGGGCCAGCAGCCCGGGCGAGATCGTCAAGAGGTCGCAACCCGCAAGTTCGGTGATTTCGCCGATGTTGCGGAAGCTTGCACCCATGACTTCGGTCTTGTAGCCGAATTTCTTGTAGTAGTTGTAGACCCGGCGGACGGAGATGACTCCCGGATCTTCGGCGGGAGCGTAGTCCAGCCCCGTGTCCTTCTTGTACCAGTCGAGGATGCGGCCGACGAACGGGGAAATCAGCGTAATACCCGCCTCGGCGCAGGCAATCGCCTGGTGCAGGCCGAACAGAAGCGTGAGGTTGCAGTGGATGCCCTCGCGTTCCAGAATTTCTCCGGCCCGGATGCCTTCCCACGTTGACGCGATCTTGATGAGCACGCGCTCGCGCGAGATTCCCGCCGCTTCATACTGTGCGATGATCGACCGTCCCTTTTCCACCGTGGCCTCGGTGTCGAACGACAGGCGGGCGTCAACTTCGGTAGATACACGCTGGGGCACGATCCTCAGGATGCGCTTGCCGAATTCCACAGCCAAGCGTTCAAATGCAAGGTTGGCAACTTTGGACGGTTCCGCTGAGGCTCCTAGATCGGTGCGAGCACCCAAAAGAGTCTGGTCGACGATTTCGTGGTACTTCGGCATCTCGGCCGCTGCGGTGATCAGCGAAGGATTGGTCGTCGCGTCGCGCGGCTGGAATTTCTCGATTGCTTCGAGATCCCCGGTATCGGCCACAACGACTGTCATGTCGCGAAGTTGCTGCAAAAGTGTTCTGGACATTTGTATCTCTCCCTTCAATGATCTCGCACCGGCAACGGTCTCCGGGAATGTTGGCTGGGGATGCGTAAAAAGTTCGGGGCGGCGGGTGGGGTAGTGGAGGGAATTTGGAGGTATGCTGAGGGGCAAATTACATCGTGGAAACAAGCTGGAGGGGGATTTTCCCGCCGTCACCCGAACTGCTGTCTTTCATCGCACGCCAGTCTTGGAGCATTCATGGGTCCAATTCAGTCCGCTGCATTTTCAATGCTTTGCGGCCGTTCCTGACATCCACCAAGTGCAGGAACGGTACGCACCGTTTCAACACGGGATTGGAAATCTCGATTTGAAACGCGGGAAATTTCCGCCATGGAAAAAGCCCCTTGCCGTCGCCAAGCTTGGCGACGGCAAGGGGCTTTGCTGAAAATATCGAACGGGACTAGGCGCGTTCCTGGTAGGTGCCTTCGGAGGTGTTAACGCGGATCTTTTCGCCCTCGACGATGAACGCCGGAACCTGCACAGTGAGACCCGTTTCGAGCTTCGCGGGTTTACCCACGTTGGAAACTGTCGCGCCTTTGAGACCAGGCTCAGTCTCCACCACGGTGAGGTCGACGGTGGCCGGAAGCTCCACGCTCATCGGCTTGCCCTCGTAGAATTCCACCTTGACCTTGAGCTGCGGGATCAGATAGTAGATTGCATCGCCGAGAAGATCCTTCGTGAGGTGCATCTGCTCGTAGTCCTGGGTGTTCATGAAGTAGTAGTACTCTCCATCGTCGTAGAGGTACTCCATTTCCACTTCCTCCATGATGGCCTTTTCGACCTTGTCTTCGGAGGAGAAGCGGTTTTCCATCATGGAACCGTTCTTCAGACTGCGCATCTTCACCTGCACGAAGCCGCGGAGGTTTCCGGGCGTGCGGTGGGTCATGCTGAACACCGAGTAAAGCTCGTTGTTGTACTTTACGACCATTCCAGGCCGCAACTGGGTAGCTGTTAGCATTGCGAAACTTCCATTGTAGCCCATTTGCCGGAAACGGCGTGCTGGACTAGTTTCTGCCGCGCAGCCGGAGGCTGTTTAGGACCACGGAGACACTCGACATCGCCATTGCAGCCGAGGCCAGCATGGGAGACAGCAGCCATCCGGTCCAGGGGTAGAGAAGCCCTGCGGCCACCGGAATCGCGAGGGCGTTGTAGCCAAAGGCCCAAAATAGGTTCTGGTGGACGATCCGCATGGTCTTTCGGGCCAGCTCCAATGATTCCGGCACCCCCGCCAGGTCTCCTCGGACCAGAACGATTCCGCCAGCCTCCATCGCGGCGCCCGTGCCGGTTCCAATGGCGATGCCGGCGTCGGCGGCTGCGAGGGCCGGAGCGTCGTTGATGCCGTCACCCACCATCGCCACGCGGCGCCCCATGGCCCGGAGGCGTTGGATCTCATCAATCTTGCCCTGTGGCGTCACACCGGCCAGAACATTGCCGGGTTCAATGCCCACTTCAGCAGCCACGGCGAGTGCCGTCGTCTTGGTGTCTCCTGTAACCATCCGCACTTCGATTCCCGCCGCCCGCAGCCGGGCGATCGCGGTGCGGGCTTCGGGCTTGACCGCGTCCGCAAATTCAATCTCGGCGACCGCCACGTCATCAAGGCGCACCTCAACCGTGCCGGATGCGCTCTTCCCCACAAAAACTCGACGGCCCGAAACCCGGGCACTTGCACCGGTGCCGGGCACAGCCCGAAATTCGGTGGCATCGGGAATCGTTGCAGTTCCGAACCGTTCCTGGTGCAGGTCGAGTATCGCTCGCGCAATCGGGTGCTCGCTCCATTTCTCGACGGCGGCGGCCAGTTCAAGAACCTCGGTCTCGTTGTAGCCGGGTCCAACACGGAATGCTGTCACCCGGGGGCGTCCCAGCGTGATGGTGCCAGTTTTGTCGAGGACGACATGGTTGATGCGGGCTGCGGCTTCGAGCGCTTGGCCGTTCCGGATGAGGATGCCACGCTCGGCTCCGCGACCGGTCCCGGCCATGATCGCTGCCGGAGTTGCGAGGCCCATGGCGCAGGGGCAAGCCACGATCAAGACGGCAACAGCATTCACGAGCGCCGTTCCAACCGGCGCAAAACAAAGCCAAATTGCAAATGTCAGCAAGGCCGCAAGAACCACTCCTCCGGTGAAGTAGCCGCTGATGGTGTCGGCCATCCGGGCGACGGGTGCCTTGGAGCCCTGAGCTTTCCGGACCATGTCCGCGATCCGGGCAAGGGCTGTATCGCGGCCAACACCAGTCACACGGTACACAATGGCCCCGGAGCCGTTCATGGTTCCGGCAAATACCGAGGCCCCGGTCGACTTCGCAACCGGGAGGCTTTCACCGGTCAGCATCGATTCGTCGATCTCGGTTGCGCCATCCTCGACCACTCCGTCGACCGGCAGTCGTTCACCCGGTCTAACGACGATTCGGTCCCCGGTTGCGACATCCATGACGGGAACCTCCTGCTCGACACCCTCGGTGCTGCGGATACGCGCGGTCTCGGGTTGGAGGGTCATCAGATGGCGAATGGCCTCGGATGCCTTTCCGCGGGCACGGAATTCCAAGAGACGCCCCAGCAGAACCAGGACGATGATGGTTGCCGCCGCCTCGAAATAGACTTCCGCGTGGCCCGTCAGGAGTTGGGCGACAGAAAACAGAAAAGCCGCCGAGGTTCCCAATGCCACCAAGGTATTCATATTGGCCGATTTGTGTCGGGCTGCGGTGAAGGCGTCGTGGTAAAAATTCCAGCCGGAAAACGCCAGCACGGGCACCGTGAGAACAAATTGGGCCCATGGGAGCCGCTCCGCCATGCCAAGAACCACCACAGGAACCGCGAACAGCCCCCCGACGATCAACCGTCGGAGCATGGCTCTCGCTTCGGCCTTGTCAGCGATTTCCTGGGGCTCCACTGGAACGTCGAAACCGGCGTCCTGCACCGCAAGGACCAGACCTGGCACGTCCGTCAGCGCGGCGTTGTATCGAATCGACGCAATGCGGGCTGCGAAGTTCACGTTGGCTTGTTCGACGCCGGGGGCCGCGCCGAGCTGTTTCTCCACCGTGCGGGCGCAGGCCGTGCATGTCATGCCGCCGATCGGTAGTTCAACGTCCTTGACCGATCCCATCGGATTATTTCAACGACGCTTGAAAACCGATTGCCGCGACCGCCGCTACCATGGCACCTGCTCCGGTCGCGGAGGAGTCGAACTCCACCACTGCCTCCGCTGCGGCAAGGTCCACCTTGGCCGAGGAGACCCCGGGAAGGCCCGCCAGCTTCTTTTGGACACTCCGGACGCAGCCGCCACACGTCATGCCGGCAATATTGAGTTCCAATTTCTCCATCGACGTTCCTCCTAAAAAGACCAAGCCCTGAGCCGGAGCCGCAGGAAAACGATTACGGACACCGGGTGCCGCCCGTAAACCTTGTGCACGTCGGATGCCATGCTGTACGAGGTGAAATTCGCACCGACCGCAGCCCCCAATCCCGGCAGTCGGGCGATGTCGCGGGTATATCCGAGAGTGTAGGCCCCGATTGTGCCACGTAGCGCTTGGGTCCCGGTGGAGAGTTCATCCTTGTCATCCAACTCGATCCGACCGGTAAAATAGTTGGATTTCCGAAAGCGCGCAACGGATTCGACGGTGTAGCCGTTCAGGTTGTCGCCAC
>CAITMP010000236.1 GCA_903893525.1 uncultured Acidobacteriia bacterium
AGGCGCACAAGCGGGTGGATGCGCTGAACCGCCAACTGGCCGACGTCCGGACACAGGCCGCCGCGGACCGGAAAAAGGCGCTCGATGACCTCGAAGCCTCCTACCGCCCGCTCCGGGAGATGCTGGCGAAGGATCCCGTCCTCGACGAATTCGGCTCTCCCGAGGGCAACGCCACGGCGCTGGCCGACGCGCGCGCCAAACGCCAGGAGCACCAGGCCAAGTTCGAGGCGGAAAAACAAAAGATCGAATCGCAGTATGCCGCCAAACTGGCGAACCGCCCGGAGACGGAGGAGATCCAGCGGCTGTCCCGGCAGACGTTTACCGTGGTGGAGAAGGCGACCTGGGTTGGACCCTACGACAACGTCAAACAACTGGTGACCGTTGAATCGGGCGGAGCCACCTACTTTGTGTCAGTTCCGAGAGAAAAGGCGCGGGAACTCGGGGCCATCCGGGATACCGCCACGATGCAGTTCACGCGGACTTTCGATGGTGCGTTGGCGGGGAAGGTGAATCCGGAACTGGTGGGTTTGCGGGGGGAGATGTTTCCTGTTTCGGCGATTCCCATGCCGGAGAAGATCCCCGCCCGGACAGCAGCCGATCCGCCGGGCGTGTGGACGGATCGGACGACGGGTCTGATGTGGCCAAGCGCGGACAACGGGAACGGGGTGACCCAGTCCCACGCGCGGAAATACTGTTCGTCCCTTAGGCTGGCGGGGCGTCGGGATTGGCGTGTGCCGACGCTTGCGGAGTTGAAGTCTCTGGACGACCCATCGTTTCAGCGTCGACCGATTCCGTTTCGTGTGAAGGGCGTGATCACGATGAGTTCTTGGTTGCTGTGGAGTTCGGAGACTGGCCTGTACAAGGACTATTTAGGCCAAGCGTTCCAGAGCTCCGACCACGACAACGGCTTCAGGGTGCTTTGCGTGCGTCCTGCCGAAGAATGATGGGATATTTTGTTATTCGAGTATTTAACTATTTAATGCCGCAAACCTTAGGAGCGTGGATAGCGCAGGTTGACGGGGGTTTTTCCGCGCGCCGGTCACAGACCGGCGTGCCCGCCAAACCCACCTCGGATCAAGCAAATTCATCCCATCCGTCCGCGTCCCAAGACAACGGCTCGTCCCCGCCGGAAAACTCATCGCGTGCTGCCGGAACCGCCACGTAGGCTGGCGCATCGGTACCGACATCGGCCATGGACGCCACCAGCGGAATCATTTCGTCGGCGCTCAACTGTCGGAGGATACATCCGAAGGTTACCAAATCCCACTAGGCACAATTCGTGCTGCCCAGACCGCACTCCACCCTGACGTTGATTGCCGTTTCCGTTGTGGGGAAGGTTGCCAACCTGCGGCGGGGTCGCCGACACCGCCACGCGCCCCAAGGGCGCGCACCTACCTGCGACTCCGCGACCCTGTACTGCGGCTCCGATCCGGTGATGTCTTGCTCTAGCCTTGTTCCGGGTCCGGAACTACCGCTTCCGTGGCTTGCTCTTCGTAGCTATCCTCACGGTAGAAACTCGCATTTCGAACCGACGCCATGGGTAGCGTAAGAACAAAGTCTTCCAGAAACGCCTCGAATTCATTGTCGCTGAGATCGACCGCCGCCTCCGCGTAATCCGATTCGTACCGGTGCGTGCAAATGACCCGCAGGGTATCTTTGTCCTGATACCCAGTCCGTGCAGGCAAGAGACGAAAGTACTTCTCTTTGACATTGAGCTCAGGCCACTCCTTTATCAGGCCCGAAACCCACGTCCGGTTGTCGAGGGACAACGACACTATGCGGTTCTCATCGAGAGCCTTCGACATGAATATCAACAGGTATCCGCCGGAGTTCTTCACTTCCTTGCGCCGACATTTTTCGCTGTCGAGCCAGATATTGCAGGTTTTGGCGGAAACGTATGCGAGCGGCACCGAGAGGAGAAATGTCCCGAAATAGGGCAGATCGACGATAGACGCCCAGTGCGGGCGAAGCGTCCAAAAAACTGGAAACAGCTTGCTGAAACACACCACGAGCCTCGAGACTATGAGCAGTACAAGCCCGGCCAAGGACGATTCGAAGAGCAACGGGTAACCGTCCAAAAGGCGCGTCCTGAATCGGAAGAGATGGCAGGTTCTGACAACCACAAAGCCCGCCAGGAGTGCCAGGATAAGCAGGTTGCTTGGCATGAACTCGGCGTTGGCTTCTCTA
>CAITMP010000237.1 GCA_903893525.1 uncultured Acidobacteriia bacterium
GCGCTGTTCGATCGGGAGTCCACATCCCGCACAAAACAAACCGTGATTTCGCTGGCGAGTGTCGCCGGTCCTTCAGTCCATCGATCCGCCGTGCTGTTCTGGATCGGGGTCCAGCTCAGGAGAGTTTGCGCCGACTCACGTGCGGCGGCTACGAAATCATGGCCTTACCGAGGGTTGTGTGGACGGCTTGGTGGAATCGGCTGCCCGGAGTGGGCAGGCTGACATAACCGGGGCTGTATCGCGTAACAGGCGGGGTTCTGACGCCCTACGGCTTGGACCGGTGCTTATTGGCCCCATCACCCAATCCTTCTTCTCTGTGCTCTCCGAGCTCTCTGTGGTTGAACCTCAGGACAGTGAGCGGGAGTTCAATCACAGAGGACGCAGAGAGCACAGTCCTGCGGACGGCCCATGGGCACTGCCCTCCCTCCCTTGTAGTCGCCGTTCGTCAGACGGCGCTGTTCGATCGGGAGTCCACATCCCGCACAAAACAAACCGTGATTTCGCTGGCGAGTGTCGCCGATCCTTCAGTCCATCGACCTGCCGTGCTGTTCTGGATCGGGGTTCAGCTCAGGAGAGTTTGCGCCGACTCACGTGCGGCGGCTACGAAATCATGGCCTTACCAAGGGTTGTGTGGACGGCTTAGTGGAATCGGCTGCGCGGAGTGGGCAGGCTGACATAACCGGGGCTGTATCGCGTAACAGGCGTGGTTCTGACGCCCTACGGCTTGGACCGGTGCTTATTGGCCCCATCACCCAATCCTTCTTCTCTGTGCTCTCTGAGCTCTCTGTGGTTGAACCTCAGGACAGTGAGCGGGAGTTCAATCACAAAGGACGCAGAGAGCGCAGTCCTGCGGACGGCCCATGGGCACTGCCCTCCCTCCCTTGTAGTCGCCGTTCGTCAGACGGCGCTGATCGATCGGAAGTCGACATCCCGCACAAAACAAACCGTGATTTTGGTCGCGAGTGTCCCCGGTCCTTGAGTCCATCAAACCGCCGTGCTGTTCCGGATCGGGGTCCAGCTCAGGAGAGTTTGCGCCGACTCACGTGCGGCGGCTACAAAATCATGGCCTTACCGAGGGTCCTGCAGACAGCCCATGGGCTTCGCCTGTGCGGAAGATGCGTCATTTGAACCGCCGTGGCTCAGCAGGAGCTTCGCCCTACCGATGTGGCTCTGATTCCATTGGTTGCACTTGAATCGTGTCGTTGGGAACGAGCACTACTGTTTGGAGGTGTGCTCTGTGGCAACGGCCCCGTTTGCTTCCGCTGGCCCCGATGGGGCAACAGGTTAAAACCCAGGTTGAAATCCCGGGAAACCGGTCCTGACACTCCGTTCAATTCGGGGAGAGCGACATCCAATGCCCCTGTGTCTTTCTCGATTTTTGTTGTGTTTTCTTTGTTCAGCGTTCTCATCTTGCCATCACCTCCGATTTCTCATTGGTCAACGGCTGCGATCCCGAGTCTGCGGAAGGAGTGACGCCCACCGGGTCGTCAGTCTCACCACAGCTTGTGGGGGTTCATTCACCAAGGCACTCTTATGTCACGAGTCATCTATAGCGGCAATGGCAGCACAGGCGGCGGCGTCCCCACTGACGGAACCGCTTACGCGAGCGGGGCCCAGGTCACCGTCCTGGCTAATACGGGAAACCTCGTAAAGAACGGCGATACCTTCGCCTATTGGAACACCTCGGCCGATGGAACGGGCAGCATTTATGGCCCTGGAGCGACGTTCACCATCGGCGCCAGCGACGTGACTCTCTTCGCCATGTGGTACACCACGGTCGGCTTGACCAACAACGGCACGACGACGCATTACCAATTTAGCTACGACAGTGTCCTTGCGACCGCCGCGCTGGGTAACATCGAACCCGCCCGCACCAATGCCTTACTGGCCAGCGCCTCCAATGGCGTCGCGATCATTGAGAATGATTTCAACTGGATGAAGGGCCTGTTTAATAATATCGAAATACCCTATCCTTATCCCGTGTCGATCCTTGTCGCCAATCTCGGCGGGGGCGCCAGTTGGGGACCTCCCATCACGTTGAAAGGCGGCAACGGGAACACGGCCCTGCTGAGGGATCTCATGGTTGCCGAAGTAACCGAGATGTTCATGTACGAGCAGGTTTTTTCCGGGCAGGCAAATCAAGGGTTTGGCTTTAACGGGGTTGATAATGAGGAAAGCAATGGAGAAGGCCTTTCACACTACCTGACGGAGCAATTCCAAATCCGGGACGGTCGCCCCACGGCTCTTGGGGGATTCAATGGGAATCTTTGGCTCAACAGTTCCCTTCCCACTTCAAATCCCAGCAGTACGCGCCTGAGCGGGGACACACCGCCGCGCGACTACGGCTCGCGCGGCGATTTCGTCAACGTGACGATCAATGATAATCGCAACACTCCGGCGTCGGGATGCTCGGTTCTTTTTCTCTGGTACCTGACTGTGCAGATGGGTTTCCGGCCGGATCAAATCTGCCAGAAGGCCGCACCGACGCTGAAAGGTGTCTACACCAACCTCACCGGGGACAATGGCGATCCTTTTCCGTTCTTCAAACTCCTTCTGGACAACGCGTTTCCGCCCGACTCCGTCTCCTCCATCGCCGGACCGAACCCGGATAATCCGTTTCCGCTCGCGCTCGTGTCGTTCTGGGTGGATAAGAATACCTTTGGAAAGGACGAGGTGCAGGATGTTCTCAACACCCACGCGGGGCGGTTTACCAATGCGTTCTGGATGGTGATCGAGGGCTTCAACCTCAATCAATTCAATGCCCTCGGCGTCACGGTGCCCGCATTCACCGGAGGCTTTGCGAATTTTCCGGGGGTTTCCATCACCCGCAGTTCCACACCGATCGATTTTGAGAACCCGTCGCAGCCCGGTCGGTTGCAGCGGATTCGCATTGCCTTCGACATCACGTTTTCGTCGGCCTCACTTGCGGCTTTTCCCACTGTGGGCACTCCCCCGACGTTGCTCGAACTGGATGGTCGGATCCAGGTGGCAGGATTGACTCCGCCCGGGGCCGTCTGCGCCACGATCTTCGAGTTGACCGCGGGTGCCGATCCCTATTTCACGAACATCGACCCGGCGCAGAACAACGTTTTCTATCTCAGCCAGGACCTGCGTGTCTTCAAGGCGGTGCCGGTGAAGAACAACACACCGATTGTCGGTGGACCGACGTTTGGTGCGGACAATGTCACGGGTGCCTTCACCTACATCACCCAACTGCTGGGCTATCTCAACAGCACCTTCGCCGACCCCTCCGGCATCGACCCGTTCTCGACATTCCTTCCCGGGCAGTCCGGGGCATTATCCGGCGATTCTTCCGTTTCGCCGGTGACCGTGGACATCCAGGTTCCATCGTCGTTTCCGCCGATCCCGACCATCGCTGTCTACAACAACTACAATTTTGCCGTGGCCCGCGTGCGCCTGCGCGGGCTTCCCGGCGACGTGGCTTCAAACGTCAAGGTGTTCTTCCGGCTCTGGTCAACCCAGACGGCGGATACGGACTTCCAACCGTCGACGACTTATTTAAGCACGCAGACTGGCGGACATCCATCGGCTCCATTGGTCGGCGTCGCCAATCACACGATACCTTTTTTTGCGACGGGAAACCTCGGTGCCAACAGCGATTACAGCGCAGGCGGCGTGAATAACAAGGACATCGCCCTCGATATCGGCGACTCGAAGTGGGCCTACTTCGGCTGCTTCCTCAACATCTACGATTCGAACAACGTAATCAATGGGCAGTCCATTCAGACATTGCTGAATGGAACGCACCACTGTCTGGTGGCGGAGATCGCGAGCGATGACGCACCCATTCTGAACTCCAGTGCCGTCACGCTGGGCCCGGAGAATTCCGACAAACTGGCGCAGCGGAACCTTCAATTCACGGCATCGGACAACCCCGGGGGCGCTGCTTCGCACCGCATTCCGCAAACCTTCGATGTGCGGCCCAGTCTCAC
>CAITMP010000238.1 GCA_903893525.1 uncultured Acidobacteriia bacterium
GCACGATCAACCAGTTTGCGGTGGTAAGCTACCTCCCGGAACCACTGGCAGGTTTTTTGGACAGATTGCGTCTGGATTTGACGCCTGACAGCAACCCGCATGCGCACGTGACGGTTCTTCCACCCCGGCCAATCCCGGGCGACACGAATCTTGCCAGCGCAATCCGCCAGCTGACTGAAGGCAGCGCGGTCTGCCAACCCTTTGAAATCCGGCTGGGGGCAATCGACGTTTTTCCGGTTTCCAACGTGATCTTCGCCGAGCTGGCGATTGGCTCCGAGATCCTCCACGAACTTCACGGGAAATTGAATTCGGGGCTGGTGCAATTTTCATGCCCCTTTCCCTACCATCCGCACATTACCATCGCACAGGATATTCAACCGGGCCAGGTCGAGGCCATGCTCCAACAGGCCCGGGACGCTTGGGCCAGCTACTTGGGACCCAGAAGTTTCCATGTGGGTGCCATGTCCTTCGTGCAGAACGTGGCCCGTGGAATTTGGGTGGACATTGCGAAGATCCCGCTAGGTTCCGCCGCTGCCACCTAGTTTGCGCCAGCCGTACGCCGCTCCGGCTTCTCCGCCTTGCTGGAAACCTTGGCCGAAGTCGAAAGCTGGCCCAAGGACTGGGAGTACTGGGCAACTCCGCGATAGAGCGCTTCCGCAATCTTCTGCCGGTGCTCGGGCTTGGATAGATTCGACTCATCCCTCGGGTTGGTGAGGAAGCCGATCTCGGCCAGCACCGAAGGCATCGACGCGCCGATCAAAACCACAAAGGGAGCTCGCTTTACACCCCGATTGCGGGCTGCTGCGTTCGATTTGGCGACCTGCGAGTAAATTGAGTTTTGGACCGCCTGCGCAAGGGTCTGCGATTCCGCGATCTTGTCGTTCAGGGTGATCGATTGGATCAGATCCTTCAGCTCGCCGATGGACTTCTCCGACCCTGCGTTTTCGCGCGATGCAACATCCAGCGCCGTGGGGTTGCTGGTGAAGTTCAGGAAGAATGTCTCCGTACCCGCAACCGTTGGCATGGAGGAGGAATTGGCGTGTATCGAGAGAAACAGGTCCGCCTTGCGGTCGTTTGCGATGGCGGTACGCTCGGTCAGGGGAATGAAGGTATCATCGGAGCGGGTGAGAACCACCTCGGCCCCGAGCCTGCTCTGCACCAACTTGGAGAGCCGCAAGGCGACATCCAGGACCACCTCTTTTTCGAGGACACCATGGGGGCCGGAGGTGCCTTCGTCATGGCCGCCGTGGCCCGCGTCGATCACAATTCGGTTGACGCGCAAACCCAGCGCACGCGTCATGGAACGGGTTCCCATGTCCGGGACCGAGGCAACCGGAATCCGCGTTGGAGCTGGAGCCTTGGGAGCGGAGTGCCCAACACTTGGGGCAACTACAGGTGGGACCAATACGGCTGGCGCCAATACGGCTGGCGAGTAAGCGACTTCGATCCTCTTCTGGGCCTTTGGAACCGGGGGCAAACCAGTCGCAATACCGTCCGGAACTGCCCACGCGGCTGGAATCGAAACCGTGATGGACGGAGGAAGGCCTGCATAGAAGACGCTGCGGGCCCTTCGCGGCGGCAGGGTCGGCCAGACAAAGTCGCGCCGGATTTTCGATTGAACCGTGGGTTCCGGGGTTGCCAACGCTGGCCCCGTACCGACCGGACGCACCTCAATGACCATTCGGTCCGGAGCTTCCAGCCGGGTAACCGTGAAAGAGACTGGACCGGTCAGATCGAACACAACGCGGGTTGTGTCCGGGGCGGTTTCGGCGATGCGTACACGCTGGACAAGAGCATCATTGACCTGCTGGACTGCCAGGCGCTTTTCGTTGATCCAAGGCCTGGCGTTGGGGATGTCGAAGAAGAGGCGATCAGGATTCACCGCACGGTCGGAACGGAATTCGAAAGGCCCTGTTGTTTGCAGGATCACCCGTGTCGAAGTGGGGTGGGACCAGGAGCGAACGCTTGTAACCTGAATTATGCCGGTTCTTGCGGCGTGGACCTGGGGCAGGAGCGAAAACAACGCAATTGCCAGCCATGGTCTCGGTGTCATAGGAACTCTCAGGGGTTGCCGTAGTACACCCGGCCGTCCATACCTATGGATGCTTTGACGGGCTTGTGCATTTCAGCAATTTCGGACTTTGCAGTTGGCGGGGCGACAGGCTCCGCCGGAATCGCCCGAGCCCGGTCGGCACGGGCGGTTTTCAGATTGCGGGCGACACGATAGACATACGCCCGGGTTTCCGCGTAAGGCGGGATCCCGTTGTAGCGGTCCACTGCCCCCTCGCCCGCGTTGTAGGCCGCGATGACTTTCGGGTAGTTGCCCTTGTAGTAGTCCAGAAGGAACTTCAGGTAGCGGACTCCACCCTCGATGTTCTGTTTGGGATCGAACGCATTCCAGACCCCGAACCGGCGGGCGGTCTCGGGTATCAACTGCATGACTCCGAGCGCGCCCTTGGGCGAAACCGCGCGGGGGTTGTAGTTGCTTTCGGCAAGGATCACGGAGTGGACCAGGGAATCCTCCACGCCGTGTTCGCGGGCGATCAGTTGGACCAATTCGTGCAGGGTTGGCGGCGCAGCGGGCTCATCGACCACTGCGGTCTCTTCGGACTGGAGTGGATTTGGACTGCCCGAGACGGGACGAGCTTCAATGGTTACGGGCTCCACAACAGTGGGATCCACAACAACGGTACGGACCAAGCGGCCGGAACGGGCATCGCCGCGGACCACGGTTGCGAGGCGCACCCCAGCGTCTGGAACGCTTGCGGGCGATGCTGCGAGCACGCTCGTCACCGCCAGCGGCAATGTCATGGCGAGGGTCATGTACCCCACAATTATAAAACAAATCCTCACAGCTATGTTTGTGCGAACAGACCCAGTCCATCGGTTGCGGCTGGATCGCCCAATGGTAACATTTTTCATGGACACAGACTCACCCGGAAGGCAGGGATGGGTACTGACAGGGGGCAAGAGTTCCCGCATGGGTGTCGATAAAGCGCTCGCAGAGGTCGGCGGCATTGCCATGGCTCTCCGGGTGGCCGATGTTCTGGGAAAGGTTTGCGATTCCGTGTCGATTGTGGGGGACCCGGAGCGGTATTCGCATCTTGGCCTGGCGGTGCTGCCGGACAACCACCCGGGCCAAGGTCCATTGGCCGGAATCGAGGCCGCGCTGGCATCCACCAGTTCCGACTGGAACTTGATTGTCGCCTGCGACATGCCGTCGCTCAACGCCACGTTCCTCGAAACCCTGCTGCAAACCCTCGAAGAGACCGGGCGCGACTGTGCCCTGCCCCGCCATCCAGACGGAAAGCTGGAACCCCTCTGCGCCGCGTACCATCGACGGGCGCTGCATTCCATCCGCACTTCCATGGAATCCGGCATCCGCAAGGTCACGGACGCGCTCCGCCCCCTCGCGGTAACATACGTTCCAGCGGGTTCAATCGAAAGCTTCGCCAACCTGAACACGCCAGACGATCTGCGGAAATACCTGCATGGCTGATGAGTACCCGCACTATATTGAATTCCGACACGTCTATAAGACGTTCGACAAGCCCGTTTTAGTCGACTCCAATTTTTACGTCGATTCCGGACAGACCGTGGCTATCATCGGACGGTCTGGCGTCGGCAAGTCGGTCACGCTTGGGCACATCATGGGCTTTTTGAAGCCGGACAGTGGCCGCATTATCGTCGCCAACGAGGATGTGACGGATTTTGGTGAAGTGGAAATGAACCGCGTCCGCCGGAAGGTGACAATGGTGTTCCAATCCGGCGCGCTTTTCGACTCCTTGACCGTGGCTGAGAACATCATGTTCTCGCTTGAGCAGCGCGAGGATTTCGATGACAAGAACCGCGAAGACATCGTCAACGGGATGCTGGAAATGGTCGGTATCGCAGATGCGCGCGACAAATACCCATCCGATCTTTCCACCGGGTATCGCCGCGCAATCGCGATAGCCCGTGCAATCGCCGCCGAGCCCCAGTGCATCCTCTACGACGAGCCAACAACGATGGTGGATCCCATCATGAGCGAGGAACTGACACTGCTCATGCTGCGGCTGAAGAACGAACTCAAGATCACATCGGTGGTTGTAACGCACGACTTGGACCTGCTGCACCGGGTGGCCGATGCCGTCGTCTTCCTGAGCGGGGGCAAGGTGGCGTATTTCGGGCCACCCGATGGGCTCTACAGGTCGGAGGATCCCGTCATCCAGGAATTCCTGGAGCTGGACAAGGTGATCCGGGGCAAAATGGGCGAGGACAACCCCTTCCGTATGGGAATCGGCGGATCGGACTTGGGAAAGGCGCAGGAATAGTTTCGAATGAGCATGACGCGACGCGAATGGATGGCAGGTACGTTGGCAGCGGCACTGGCACAGACCGGGGCTTACTCGCAGACGAGGAAACCGAATGTGCTGTTCTTCTTCACAGACCAGCAACGGTGGGACACGTTGGGCGTCTACGGCAATCCCATGGGCATCACCCCGAATTGGGACAAAATGGCGGCCGACGGAACCCGGTTTGAATTCGCCTACACGCCGCAACCCGTCTGCGCACCCACCCGCAGTTCCATGCAGACCGGAAAGTACCCGACGGCCACCGGTGTGATCCGCAACGGCTTGGTGTTGAAGGACGATGAGGTCACCCTCGCGACGCTGTTCGCCCAAGCCGGGTATGACACCGGGTACATCGGCAAGTGGCACCTGTCCGATGTGTCGGAGTCCGGCCCAGTGCCATTGAAGCGCCGGGGTGGATACAACCAGTTCTGGGTGGCAGCGAACGCCCTCGAACACACCTCGGTGCCGATGGAAGGCAAGATGTGGGATGAAAACAACCAAGTGGTGGAGTTCAAGGACGAATTCCGCGTCGACGCCCTAACCGACCAGACGGTGCGCTTCCTACGCCAGAAGCGGACGAAACCGTTCTTTTTGTTCGTGTCGCACCTCGAACCCCATTTCCAGAACTCCACCAACACCTTTATCGCGCCCAAGGGCTACGCCGACCGCTACAAGAACAACTTCTACATCCCACCGGATCTGGCACCGTTCCGGGGCGATTGGAAATCCCAGTTGCCTGACTACTACGGCATCATCGCCCGCATGGATGAGCAGTTCGGACGGGTGATGGAAGAATTGAAGGCGCAAGGGCAGCTGGAGAACACAATTGTGGTTCTGACCACGGACCACGGCTGCCATTTCCGAACGCGAAACGCCGAGTACAAGCGGAGCTGCCACGAATCGTCCACGCGTATCCCGCTCATCATTCGGGGACCGGGATTCGAGGGCGGCAAAACCGTGAGCCAATTGGTGAGCACGATTGACGTTCCCGCAACGCTGCTGGCCGCAACAGGACAAACCGTACCGGCGGCGATGCAGAGAAAGAGCCTCTTGTCACTGGTTCAGGGGAGGACCGCGGACTGGCGCAACGAGGTCTACATCCAGATGCGCGAGGAGGCCCTGGGCCGCGCCCTGAGGACGGACCAGTGGAAGTATTGCGTGTACGACCCCACCGTGACCGATCCGAAACAGCCTTGGAGCACAAACTACGTCGAGCGGCATATCTACGATGTGAGGAACGATCCCAACGAGCTGGTGAATCTTGCCGGGCGTGCCGACATGAAGGAGGTTTCCGCCATGCTCCGGGCGAAACTGATTGCGAGGATCGTGGAAAACGGCGAGCCGAGACCGGTGATTAC
>CAITMP010000239.1 GCA_903893525.1 uncultured Acidobacteriia bacterium
CATCTGTTTGTGGGCACCTACACATACCGGCTTCCGTTCAAGTTCAAGACGAATTACTTGGCGCGCAGCGCATTCGCCGGTTGGGAGATGAGCGGCGTGATCCGCTGGCAGACCGGGCAATATTTGACACCGGTGGGCAGCAACTACATTCCGAATACGCGGCGCGCGCAGTATCTGGGTCTGCCGGTGGCGCTGGATTCGGATGTACGGTCGATTGCCAAGTGGTTCAATACGGCCGCGTTCTCCGTTCCACCGGCCACGGGAGAGGGCAACGCGGGCGTTGGCACGATTGAAGGGCCGCGCTGGCAAAACTGGGATATCTCTCTGCGCAAGGTTTTCACCGTTCGGGAGGGTTGGACGTTGCGGATTCAGGCGGATATGTTCAATATGATGAACCACCCGAACTTCAACAACCCGGATGTGACGACGAATAATTCCACGTTTGGGGCTGTTTCGGCGTCGCAGCCGGCGCGGAATATTCAGTTTGGGGCCCGGTTCGCGTTTTAGGGGCGAGGGGGGCGGGGAGCGGGTGCTGGCGCAGCGGGAGTTCCGGTTATGGCCGCCTGAAAGGCGGCTGCAGGCAAGAATGCCTGCCCCACACTCGCGCCTCTATGGCGCGTGCGGAGGTCGGCGACCTCCGCGCAGGCTGCCAGCCTGCCTCACAACGGAGGGGACAGGGCTACACCAGGCGGAAGGTTCCGAATTGGTTTTCGCGGCGGCGGGCCCGCCAGGCGGCCAGGGCTACGGCGATTACCAGGTCGTCGTGCTCTCCGCAGCCATCGGCACCGATGCGGACGCGGCCGGGGAAGCGGTTGGTCATGCGGACGTCCATTAGTTCGCGGACGAGGGAACCGCATTCCTTCAGTTGCTTGGCGATGCGGAGTTGGCCCAGTTCGAGGTGAACCTGGATTCCGGCGAGCAGGTCCTGCTTGGGGACGGTGTAATCGGAGCCGTTGGTGGATTCGTGTTCCCCAGCGGTGATGGTGACGGCGGAAAGCTCGCAGCCAAGTTGACCACGGCGGAGCATGTCCACAACCGGGCCGCCGACTCCGGTGGCATCCACAGCGAGAGCGCATTGCCCCTGGAGGATCGGGGTGTTTACGAGTCGCTGAACGGCGGCGACCACCGTTGTGTAGGGCGTGCCGAGGGGGATGCGCTCCAAGTGGACAACGTTGAGAGTGCCGAGTGTGGGGGCTTCGTAGTGGGAGCGGTGGTCTACGCGTTCGAGGATTGCGATGGCGGCGTGGTCGCGGCGTTTGCCCAGGTCGAGGCCTATGTTGTAGCGCATGTTTTTGAGTCTCTCCTTCTAGATTGAATTCTTTGGGTTGGGTCAGTTGGGCCAGAGGGCTAGGCTGACGGGTAGGGGCTTCAGCTCGGAGTCGAGGGCGGCCTCGATGAGGCCGCGGCTGAAGACCGTTGATCCGTTGTCCACGAATTCGGCCAGATATTCCTGGCGGAACCACATGGGTGCCATGTTGCGACGCTCGCGCTCCAGGTATTTAGGGGCGATGCGGGGGCATTCGGTGGCTGCTGCGCGGTGGCGCTCCCAGTCGTCGCCGCCCAGTTCCCACGCGTCATAGAAGAAGCCCCGGCGTCCGCAGGGGGTCGACATCAGCCAGAGTTTGCCGCAGTTGTATTCCCCGTTTTCGTTGGTGGCACCGCCGACGGCGAGCATTGGGCGGAGTGCATAGTAGATGGAATCGTCGAGGCGGGAGGCTTCGTCGATGAGGAGGAGCGAGGCACCGGAGTAGCCGCGGACGGTTTCCTCGTTGCCGGGGAGGCCGACGATGGTGGAGTCGTTGGGGAGGAGGATGGAGGGGGTGTCGCCGCCGTCCTTTTTGAATTTGATGCCGAGTTGGCGGAACATGCGGGCGGCCTTGCGGATGAGGAGGCGGCTTTGGCGTTCGGACGGGCTGGCGACGACAACGAGGCTGCCGGGTTGGGTGAGCGCATGGTGGACGGCTTTGATGGCGGCCATGGTGGATTTGCCCCATTGGCGGGTGCAGTTGAGAATGCCCTGGTCGGCGGTGGAGGCGAGGAAGGCGGATTGGATGGGGTCGGGTTGGATGTTGAGTTTTTGGGTGGCGAATTGGAGGATGTCGGTGGGGATCTGGTGGGTGGTGACGGGGGCGAGTTGGGCGGAGTTGTGGTGCGGGTAGTGGTCCCGCCGTCCCGTCCATGAGTCTTGCCAATAGGCCTGTGTCACGTAAGTTGGTTTAGCACGGGGTGGGTGGGAAGGTTGGGGCGGGTTTGGGGTGGAGGAAGGCTTGGATTGGCTGTAAGTTGTTGAGGGGATTGGGGTGGTTGGGTTTGAAAATTTTCCTGGTACGAGTGTGACCGGGGTTTGGGGGGATACCCAGATTTTCGGTTATGCCAAGCTGGAAAGCCTGGCGCAGGCAAGAATGCCTGCCCTACGACTGGCGTTTGTGGGGAGAGGGTGGTGGGTTGTTGTGCTTTGGGGCTTTGGGGTGGGCTTTTTGCCATTTTAGTTGGCGGCGCTCGCGGCGGTTTCGGGGTTGGGGGGAGGTTGGCTCGGGTTCGTTTTTCGGATTTTGGATTTCGGGTTCCTGGGTTGGCTCTTGGTCGAGTTCCGGGGTGGGTTCCGGCAGTTCTTGGTGATTTTTGGATTTGCGGTAGGAGAGAAGGGCTCGGGAGGCCCGTTCATAGGCGCGGAGGTAGCGGGATTCGTACTGGTGGAGGAGTTGGAAGGCCCGGCTCTCGTGCGTGAGGGAGTTAAAGGCGCTGAAGGTTTCCGAGATTCCGGCGGGTGCGGGGACGCCGACCCTTTCCAATTGCACATCGAAGGCGACGGACTCCATGGCGAGGACGCGCATGCGCCGCCAGATGCAGGA
>CAITMP010000240.1 GCA_903893525.1 uncultured Acidobacteriia bacterium
ATCATCACTCCCGCCGAAAATGCGCCCGTACGGGCCAGATACGCCACGCCGGGCGTCGTCAGCACGCCCACAAACTCCACGGCGACGCCGCCGCGCACCAGTCCATCGGCCAATCGCGCCGCCAGGGCCGGTCCGGATTCGCGCGTGTCCATCCCGATCAACACCGGGAACAGGTGTAGTCCCCGCCGGGTCAGATCGTCGGCCAACGCGACCCCCAGCGCCGTCACCGTCTTCGGATCCAAAGGATATTCGCCCGCTACGCCGCGGATGCCGTCAGTGCCAAACAATCGTTTTGCCATCAGTGTGTCTTCTGTACTCGAACCTTCACGGTAATTTGCGGACTGGTGACGAAGCGCACCTCGGGCTCCTCGTTGAAAACCGCCAAATGCTGCTGGGCCTCGCCACCGCTGCCGTCCACTTGGACCTGGCCGAGGTCGAAAGGGTCGGAAACGGCATTCTTGGCCGATATTACGCTGCTCTCCGGGCCGGCGATCTCCAGCGCCGGGGGAAAAATCTCCACCTTGGCCACCGTATAGCCGGTCGGCAGGGCACCGGAAAACGGAACATCAATTTTCAACGGTCTCCTCGCCGTGCGCTCAAAGGTGAACCGCAACTGCGCCGGAATTGTCCGCACCAGTTGCACTCCGCGTGGCAGCTTGACCTCGCGTTCGGTCAACGTGAATGTGCGCTCGCCCGGGGCTTTCACGCTTGAAAAGTCGATCGCTGCCGAAAGCCTCGCATCTCGCAAGTCCCTTAGCCGGTTCGCCGGACCCCGTGCCTCGATATTGATGGACTCCACAATTGCCGAACTGATCTCCAAATCTTTTGGATAGTTGCGGAACTGCACCGGTGCGGAGAGGATCGTCGCCGAGTCCGGCTGGTTGGCCATTGAGTACCACACGGCGCACGCAGCCACCAGCGAGAGCAATTTCCACCAGAAGTTTTCCGTCAGAATCGACATTATTCCCCGCCCTCGATCAGCGCGGCCCGTGCCTCGCCCTCGGCCAGCTTCTCGCCGGCTTGCTGCTCGGCAACCTCGTCGAATGTCTTCTTCCAGACCCCGAAGTGCTCGTAAATCCGCCGGTCCACCTGCTCCTTGGTCACGTTCCGCTCGAGCGCACCGCGCAGCGCGATCGAGATTGCCCCGGTCTCCTCGCTGACGACCAGCGCCATGCAGTCGGTTTCCTCGGTGATGCCAATTGCCGCCCGGTGCCGTGTCCCCATCTTGCTGGAAATGTTGGGGTTCACGGAAAGCGGGAGGAAACAGGCCGCCGCCGCGATCCGGTCTTTCTGGATAATCGCCGCTCCGTCGTGCAATGCGGTTCCAGGCATGAAAATCGTCAGGATCAGGTCGCGCGCAACGCGCGAATCGAGTGGCACGCCGCTTTCGATAAACGTGCGCAGACCCATATCGCGCTCCAGAACGATCAACGCGCCCGTCTTGTCCCGCGACATGCTTTCCAGCGCGAGCAGGATTTCGTCCGTCGATTCCGGCCGCTGGTAGCCGCCAAACAACCGCCGCCGTCCCAGCCGCCCGAGGGTGCGGCGTACTTCCGACTGGAACAAGACGATCAGGGCGATCGGTACCAGCGGGATCAAAGATGCCAGCAGCGAACGCAGAACTTCCAGATTCGCGAACACGGCCACTTGGTAAACTGCCGCCACCGCCACGATTCCCGTCAGGATATGTGCCGCTCGCGTACCCCGCACGATCAGCACCAACTGGTAGATCAGGAACGCCACCGCGAGGATGTCCAGGACGCCCGTAATTCCGGGTTCCGGCATGGCGAATTGGAAGTCCGGCGACATAGCGGTATCCCTTCAATTGTATCGGGTGAAATGTTTTTCTGGCAGACGAAGACCGGAGACTGGATGAGGCCCCGTGCTGGCGTTACCAATAGCAGGCTTGGGGGATGGCGTCGAACAGGCGCTTGAGTTCGGGTAGTTTGTTTCGTTCCCTCTTCATCTCGTGCCAGACGGCTAGGTGTCGGGGTTCCCGAAGAACTTGGTCCCGGTCCGGCGACGGTGTTTGGGCTTGTTCCGCAAGGGCTCTTCGGAACGCGTCGTACGAAGCCTGCCTTGCTTTTCGCAAATGGCCGCGATTGAGGTGCAACACTTCTTCAACGGTGTACTTCGCTCGCTCATACTCCCTTGTGCCGATCGGGAACCTGGGTCGGAACTCCCAAGTTCCGAGTAGGTCGAGTCTTAGGTATTGGAGTGGGTTTTCACGGCCGGGATCGATTAAAAGGGGGTCGCCGCTTTCCGGCTCGACCGGTACCTGCTTGGGATCCCGAACGATGTCCACCCTGTTCCCCGAGATTGTCGAAAACACCGCGAACCGGGTCCTTTTGTAGGTCGTGTTGCAAGTGCCGCATGCATGGACGAAATTGGTCCACGAGAAAACCATGTCCGGGTAGTGCGCTTTGGGCCAGAAATGATCCAATACGTTGCCTTCGGAGTTGGCACAATACATGCAGTACCCGCCGGATGCTTCCGAGTATGCATCGCGGACGGGCCTGAGCTGGGGGGAACTTCCGCGTGTTTTCCATTTGTTGCCAGCGAGTTCCACCCGCTGCGGATAGTCCCCGGTGATCTCCGCCTGATAGTCCGCGAGTTTGGGATGCAGCTCACCAGACGGATCGGGCACCCGGACGGAAATCAAGCAGCTGGCTCCTCAGACGACAGGACCAAGCCTGTGGGCAAGATCCGACGCAGCTCCCGCTGACGCTCTTTTTCGCTATCGGAAATCACGCCATCCAGTTCCCGGATGTTGAGATCTGCTAGTTCACCGGTGAGGTCCCGTGACTCTTTCGATTGGTCCACGTCTGCACCGAAAATGCCGGTGCCGTAACCGTCCAGGACCGTACCGTACCGGATCTGGTTGAGCGCTTCTGCGTCTAGCTGAATTCCGGGATCGCCCGCCCCCGGCTCGGGGAGCAGGAAGACTGAATCCGCAGCTTGGCAGACCAGCAAGCTATGCGTCGCCACTAGGAACTGGAAGTTTGGAAAGTGCTTCTTGAACCACCCGCCTATTTTTTGTTGCCAAGAGGGGTGCAGGTGGACATCGATTTCGTCGACCAACATGATGCCCCAAGCATCGACGATGCCGGGGTCTTCTGTCGAGAAAATGTGGCGAGGCCCGAATACCTGGGCTAGATGCCGGATGACGTCCAAGACCAGGGACAAAACAGATCGGAAGCGGTCGCTAAGGTCGCCGATAGGAACTTGGTATCCATTCCCGTCGCGGAAGCTTACCCCGTTTCTCGTAACTCCGGTCAGCGTTGTGCCCTGGGGAAGCAACTCGGATTTATTGATGAAATTGATGACGTCGGGGAGGACACCCTTGGTCCGAGTTTCCAATTCTTCGAAGTGGACGTCACGGAGCCAGTCCAAACTGTTGGCTAGATCCGCATCCTCCCGAAACAGAGTTATTAATCGGAGGCTTCTGGGAAATGCGCCCAGTCGATCTCTCTGGTCTTTGTCTCCTCCCGAAAAGCGGCGGAACGGGCCGTATCCGATACAGAAGATGTTCGCTGCCTTATCCCGGCCTTCCCCGACAACATCCACGGCACCCTCGGGCTCTTCTGGGGTTGGATCGATTCTAAGGAGTTCAAAGTTGTGAGGCGTAACTTCTTTGCCCTCAGACAGCTTGTCCTCCGACAGCGACACTTCGACTTTCCCCGACGATGCGTCGGACGGCAGCCATCGCCGCCAGTCCTCCGCGAGCGCGTCTGTTTCTCGTCGACCCAAGAGTGCCAGCGCGATGCTCCGGAGGATCGTAGTCTTTCCCGAACCGTTGACGCCTACCAATACGTGCCATCCAGTCAAGTGCTCGTTGGGGCAATGCCAGTTGAGTTCGTTGACCGAGCGTACGTGATCAATCGAAAACTCAGAAACATACGCTTGAGCGGGACGCTTGCCGATCCCATTTTCGGGTGCGGGTTGGGCATCGAACGGCAGCCACGATAGCGACTTCAATGCGAATGCCGTGGCACGGGCAAAATCACCGTCCTGTCCAAAGCACGCAAGAAAGTCGCGGCGACCAACTTCGGACAGGAACTGAAACAGTTTCCCGAACTCCACAGCGGTAGCAGCTTCGCCAATTTCGCGACCCGTCTCGACCGTGACAGCGACGCCCCCAGCGTTTCGAGCTATTTCCCGAACAACTCTATGGCCGAAGGCCTTTGACCATGATGGAGTGACGGTCTGAGAAGTATCACTGATTCTGATTTCGATGGCCAGCACAAGGTCATTGAACTCAAGGCGCCCCCTCCATGTGTAGCCTGCAACCAATAGAAAATCTGGGACGTACCGAGCCAGGACTCGCTTGACTATTTGGCCGGTTGACTCCCGCGGGTCACCTGCGATGTTGACTACGGCAATGCGCCAGCCCGGAATCCGTCCAACGTCAAAAATAAAGCCGTCGGAACTGGTCTCTTCTTGGCCGCCACCGAGAATGTGCCTGTTTATGGGATTCCCACCCACAGACAAACAACACTGCCGTCCGTTCAGGCTGTTCCTTGGCCACCGCACTCATCCCTCCCAGCCTACCGTACCAATTTCAACGCAGTGTGCTCGTCTTGCGTGGAGGGTTCCGTGCCGGCTCTGGTAGCCAGAGCCTGGCTACCCCCGAACCGCTACCTTATGATCTTTTAATTCGCAACAACCGAGCCGCACGGATCACAATAGTGTTTGACGGTTTAGTTGTCTGCCATGCGGAGGTGGTTGTTCATGACGCGTCAGTTTCAAATTCTTCGGTTCCTGCTTCCGGCCGCTGTCGCGCTGCCACTGCAGATGTTTGCCCAATCGACAGGCACCACCGCCACCGGCGAGCCGGACCAGCTTTCCACTGCCGACGCCGTCTGCAGCTACTTCACCAACCAGGGCAGCAGTGTCAATCCGTTCTTCACCCCGCCGAAACAAGGCGCGGCAGCCCATTTTCTCGGCACCGCCGACCGCCTGATGGCGACCACCCGCCGTGTCACGCCCGCCCTCGGCTCCCGCCCTGAATTCGTCCCGCCCGGCGGCGGACGGACTTCCTCCGCAGCCAACATGGCGAAGTTCGCGATGATAGACCAGTTCCTCTTCAGCGCCATGCAGGGTGCCCGAGTTCAACCGGCAGAGCCCACCACGGATTGGGAATTCGTCCGACGCATCTACCTCGATCTGACCGGCAAGATTCCCACCCCCGCCCAAACCCTCGCCTTCGTCAACGCGACTTCGCCCACCAAGCGTGCCGACCTCGTCGAAACCCTTCTCGCAAGCCCCGCCTGGATCGACAAATGGACCATGTTCTTCGGCGATCTCTACAAGAACGTCTCCCAGAACGCCCAGATCACGGTTTACAAGCCCAGCGTCAAAGCCTTCCGCGACTACATCGCAGGTTCCCTCGCTACCAACAAGCCCTACGACCAGCTGGCGACCGAACTCATTACCGCGACCGGCGGCAGTAGCTACAGCGACGGCAGCATCAACTTCATCGTCAACGGCGTCGTGGGTGCCGGGCCCGTCCAGGATGTCTACGACCAGCAAACGGCCAACATCGCTGATACCTTTCTCGGAATCACCCACCTGAATTGCCTCCTGTGCCACAACGGCGCGGGTCACTTGACCAGCCTCAGCCTCTGGGGCGGGAAGCAGACCCGATACAACGCTTGGGGCATGTCGGCCTTCCTCGCCAAAACCAGCACCGCGAGCTTCCCGGTTTCCACGACGGCCACCACGCCCCGCTACTGGTCCGTCACCGATTCCGGGAAATCCGACTACACCCTCAGCACCACCACAGGCAACCGCCCCGCGCGCCAGCCCGTCGGCACCATCAAGGCTGTTACGCCGACCTACATGTTTGGCGGCGGCACCCCCAAGGCTGGCGAAAACTACAGGGCCGCTTTCGCGCGCATGGTAACGGCGGATCCCCAGTTTGCCCGGGCAACCGTCAACTACATCTGGGCCTACTTCTTCGGCGTCGGCTTTGTCGATCCACCCAACGCGTTCGATCCGGCCCGTCTCGATCCTGACAATCCTCCCACAACCACAGGCCCCGTGGCGTGGACGCTCCAACCATCCAACCCCCGCCTGCTCAACGCTTTGGCTCAGGGTTTCATCGACAACAAGTACGACATCAAGTGGTTGATGCGCCAGATCGTCAACTCCCAAGCCTACCAACTGTCCTCGCGTTACAACGGCCAATGGAGCGACGCTTGGAACAACCTCTTTGCCCGGAAAATGGTCCGTCGGCTCTGGGCCGAGGAGCTCCATGACGCCATCGCCAGTTCCAGCGGCGTCAACCCGACCTACAACATCGACACCTACGGCGTTATCCAGTCCGCCATGCAGTTCCCCGAGCCGCTGGGGCTTCCTGATGGCACCAACGGCAAGGTGTCCACGTGGCTGGATTCGTTCCTGCGTGGCAACCGCGACGACGAGGCACGGGCTTCCGACGGCTCCATCCTGCAAACCCTCAACCTCATGAATGACACCTTCGTCATGTCGCGGACTTCGCCCACAACGCCGTCCACGGCCCTGCTTCCCTCCAACATCAAACTTCCGGACCGCGATCTGGTCAACACTCTCTTCCTTGCCGTGCTGTCTCGTTACCCGACGACGGCAGAGATGACAATCGCTCTCGGCAACCTCTCGAACACGGCAACACGCAACCAGGAGGCCCAGTATCTGCTCTGGTCCCTCTACAACAAGGTCGATTTCATCTTCAACTACTAGGAGCGCAAAATGTTCAGCAACGGAAAATACGTCAACGACATCGTGCACAAGCTCCTCGGGAAGAATCCCGACGCACGTAGGCCAGCATTTTTCAAGCGCCCGGACCTATCCCGCCGCCGCTTTCTGGAATTCTCCGGAACCGGTGTCGCCGCCGGGTACATGGCCGGTTTCGCCCAACGCGCGCAGGCCTGCACCGTGCAAACGCAGCAGTCGGTAACGCCGAAAAACACGGCGAAGAACGTCATCTTCGTCATGTTGACCGGTGCCCCGAGCCACACCGACACCTTCGACCTCAAGGTACTGAGCGGCACCACTCCGGCGACCGTGATACCGACCTCCGTCAACGGCATCGCCTGGCCCATGGGCCTGATGCCGAAACTGGGCAACCAGATGGGCAAGATGGCCATCGTGCGGTCGATGTATGCCACCGCCCTTGTCCACAGCCTCTCGCAACGTTGGACTCAAATCGGGCGCAACCCGTCGGCTGCACTAGGCAACATTGCGCCGAACATGGGCAGCGTCGTCGCATTGGAAAAGGCGTCTGAACGCCAGCCCAACCAGGTATTCCCCACTTTCCTCGCCCTGAACTCCTCTACCGCTCCCGGCAACGGTTACTTCTCCGCCGAATACGCCCCGTTCCGGGTGCTGCCAGCCGCTAGTGGCATCCCGAACACCAGCAACTCCCTCGGACAGACCACCTACAACCAGATGTGGAGCCGACTCCACCAGCTGGACGACCCGCTGCGCGCCAACTCGCCCCTCGGTTCCGACGTCTCCGATTACGACCAGTTCTACTCTGCCGCCAAGCAGTTGATGTACAACAGCACCGTGACTTCGGCCTTCAATTTCACCACCGCCGACAGCCTCCGCTATGGCAGCAACAGCTTCGGCAACGCATGTTTGGTGGCAAAGCAGGTATTGGCCGCCAACCAGGGCACCCGGTTCATCCAGATCACGCTAGGCAACTGGGACATGCACAACGATATATACGGTCTGCAGAATCCCAAGGGCAACAACCTGTTCACCATGTGCCCTGTGCTCGACAACGGCGTCGGCGCACTCGTGTCGGATCTGGACGCCGCAGGTTTGCTCAATTCGACCATGATTGTGCTGGTGGGTGAATTTGGGAGGACCGTGGGAGCAGTCACTGCGACCGGCGGCCGTGACCACTGGAACCAGCAATCGGCAGTCTTCATCGGCGGCGGCGTCAAGGGCGGCAAAACCATCGGCAAAACCAACGCGACGGGCAGCGACACCACTGATTTCGGCTGGTCCCGCCAACGCTACATCAAACCCGAGGACATCGAGGCCACCATCTATTCCGCGCTGGGCATCAACTGGACAACGGTGCGCTGCGACGACCCCTTCAACCGCGGGTTCGAGTACGTACCGTTCTCCGACCAGGACATCTACGGGCCCATCAACGAACTCTGGGCTTGACGCGCCCACTTTGGCTTCCCGCCAATTCCGAACATAGGCGGAAGCTATCCGGTTGCGCCCCAACCGGATAGCTTCCAACCCCACAACCGAAACTCCAACGCCCAATCCGGGTTCAGCCAAAAGTGCCCCCAAAACCGGTCCGCGCCGCTGGCAGCCCAATCCTAACCCCCTTCGTCCGGCTAGCGATTCTAGCTGCCACCATTTCCACAGCCGCTGCAGCCCCGAGTTTCACCCAGATCCTCGGCCAGCCCACTGACCACTCCATAACGGTCAGCGTCCGCTCCGACACCGCAGTGGAACTCTATTTCGAATTCGGCGTCGCCACAGCTGTCTACAAGGCCCAAACGCCCGCCGCCACCCCCGCCGCCGACCCCTTCGCCAAGGGCTTTTACGTTGCTCAGGTTGTCCTGCCCGGACTCGCACCCGACACCCAGTACTTCTACCGCATGCAATCCCGCGCCGCCGGTTCAGCCGACCCCTTCGTCCCCGGCACCGAAAACAGCTTCCACACCCAGCGCCAGCCCGGCAGCAGCTTCGTCTTCTGCATCCAGGGCGATTCCCACCCGGAGCGCGCGAACAACATGTTCAACTCGGCGCTCTACCAGCAGACCCTGACCGCCGTTGCCGCCGAACACCCTGACTTCTACCTCACCAGTGGTGACGATTTCAGCGTCGACACGCTTCAACCCCCGTACACTTCAGCCAACGTCACCGGCCGCTACACACTGCAGCTGCCCTATTTCGATATCCTCGGCCGCAACTCCGCCCTTTTCCTCACCAACGGCAACCATGAGGAGGCATCCCTCGCCAACCTCAACCTGCCCCCGGACGCCAACAACTCCAACCAAGTCCCCATCTGGGCGCAAAACGCCCGCAACACCTACTACGCCCAGCCCGCACCTACAGATGCCGCAACCGGAACCTTCTATACCGGCAACACTACCAATGTTCCCGGTATCGGCATCCTCCGGGACTACTACTCCTGGCAATGGGGCGACGCCCTCTTCGCCGTGATCGACCCCTACTGGACCTCGCCCGCCCAAGTCGATACCGGACTCGGCGGCAACAACGACGCGGCCAGCCCCAAGACCGGCGACCTTTGGCAGGTGACCCACGGTGACGCCCAATACCTGTGGCTCAAACAGACCCTCGAACAGAGCAAGGCCAAGTGGAAGTTCGTCTTCGCCCACCACGTCCTTGGAACCCAGCGCGGCGGTGTCGAGGTCGCCCCCGATTTCGAATGGGGCGGTAGCAGCAAAAATGGTGCCAATGACTTCGCCAAACAGCGACCCACTTGGACCGCGCCCATCCACAAGCTCTTCGTGGACAACCACGTGACCATATTCTTCCAGGCGCACGACCACATCTTCGTCCACCAGCAACTCGACGGCGTCACCTACCAGTCCCTGCCCAATCCCGCCGACAACACCTACACCGCCTTCAACTCCACCGCCTACAAGACCGGCGAGCAGTTCCCCAACGCGGGCTACACCAGGATCACCGTCGGCCCGGCGGACGTAAAAGTCGATTACATCCGCGAATTCCTGCCCAAGGACGAAAAGCCGCCCAAGCTGGTCAGCGGCATGAACCAGTTCTCTTACACCATCACGTCGCCGAAAATCACCCGCGTCGCCAATGCGGCCAGCGAGAGCACTGCCGGAATCGCCCCCAACAGTTGGGTGGAGATCAACGGGACGGGTCTCGCGCCCGCCGGTGATTCCCGCACTTGGAAGTCCACCGAGATCGTCAAGAACCAGCTCCCGACCCAGTTGGACAGCGTCGGCGTAACAATCAACGGCAAGCCCGCGTACGTGTACTACATCAGCCCCAGCCAGATCAATGTCTTGACTCCTCCGGACGCACTCACCGGTTCCGTCAACATCCAAGTCACCGTCAGCGGAGCCCAGAGCAACGTGTTCACCGTCCCCGCAAGCACGGTCACGCCGTCGTTCTTCGTGCTCCAGGGCGGCCCCTATATCGCGGCTACCCACGCCAACGGCAGCCTGCTCGGCCCAACCACGCTCTACCCCGGAGCTTCCACCCCGGCAAAACCCGGCGAAACCATCGTTCTATACGGGAACGGTTTTGGCCCAACGGCGAACCCGGTCGCAGTCGGCTCCGCCATCCAGTCGGGCTCGCTGGCCCAACTGCCCAGCGTCACCATCGGCGGTACCCCCGCCGCCGTCCAGTTTGCAGGCTTGGTTTCCGCCGGCCTCTACCAATTCAACGTGGTCGTTCCCGCCAATGCACCGGACGGAGACCTCCCCGTACAGGCAACCGCAAACGGCCAATCCACCCAATCCGGCACCAGCATTGCCGTCCAACACTGAGTCCAACCCAATGAGAACCGCAATCATTCTTTCATTGCTTGCCGCCCTGTGCCCGTCGGCAAACGCCCAGGTCACCTTTCCGTCGATCAACACCTCGCCATGGCTGGGCCAGGAACTGCTCAGCCGAGTGGAGGACAAATCCATCAATGTCAATCTGGTCCTCGACAAGGACACCCAGGTCTATCTCGAATACGGCACCAGTGCCGGTTCCTATACCTCCACCACGCCAACTCAAACAGCATTGGCCAACACACCGCTGGATATCCTCCTCACCAACCTCCAGCCCAATACCCGCTACTACTACCGCGTCCAATTCGCGGCTCCCGGAAGCTCGGCGTTCACGGCCCGCCCCGAACGCACTTTCACCACGCAACGACCCAAAGGTGCACCGTTCACCTTCATCATGCAGGCCGACCCCCATCTCGACAACAATTCGTCGACCACCGTCTACAAACTCACCATGGCAAACGAGCTCGCCGAGAAGCCGGATTTCCTCATCGACCTCGGCGACACCATGCTCACCGACAAGCTGGACGCGAGCGGCGTCCCCGTCAATGGCGGTGCCAAGCCGACCGCGCAGGGTATCCTCACCCGCACCCAACTGCACCGGTCCTTCTACGATTTGGCCACCCATTCCATCCCCCTGTTCACCGTTCTCGGCAACCATGAGGCCGAATGGGGCTCCAATCTGAACGGAACGGCCGCCAACATGGCTGTCTGGGACTCCCAATACCGCAACCAGTACTTCCCAACCCCCTCGCCCGACAGTTTCTTTTCGGGCGATACTCAGACTTACGACTTCGATGGACAGGTCTGCGCCTCGAACGCCACCTCCTGCGGAATCGGACCACGCCGAAGCTACTACTCCTGGGAATGGGGCGACGCTCTCTTCATCGTTCTCGACCCCTTCTGGAACCAGACCACGGACACCAACAGCACCCAAGCCGGAAACGGCAAGGATTGCTGCCAGAAAAACGCCGGCTATTGGTCCCTAACCCTCGGTTCGGTGCAGTACAACTGGCTCAAGCAGACTCTGGAGAAAAGCACCGCCACCTACAAGTTCGTCTTCTCCCACAACATGGTAGGCGGCGTCGATCCCGTCGCCAATGGCGTCGCACAAGGACCCATGCGCGGCGGCGTCGAAGCGGCCCCGTATCTGGAGTGGGGAGGCTACAACCTCGATGGAACCTGGGGTTTCAGCACCTACCGCCCCAATTTGCCCATGCCCATCCACCAGTTGCTCGTCGCCAACCACGTTACGGCCTACTTCCATGGCCATGACCACCTCTACGCCCACCAGCAACTCGACGGCATCCATTACCAGGAAGTTCCCCAGCCCAGCGCCACCAACGGCAATCTGGGAACCCGAGCCACCGACTACGGCTATGTCCAGGGCACCATGCTCGGCGGCAGGGGCTACATCCGTGTCCAGGTCACGCCCTCCGCCGCAACCGTCCAGTACATCGAAACCTGGCTCCCAACCGAAACCCAGGGCGGCGTGAAGAACGCCATGGTCGCAGACTCCTACACCATCCCGGCCCCATCCGCTACACCCGTCGTCCCCGCCCTCACCCGCATCGCCGACGCCGCCGGCCAGACCATCGGAATCGCCCCCAACATGTGGGTCGAGATCGACGGCTCCGGCCTCGCCACCACCACCCGGACTTGGAAAACCTCGGACTTCGTCAACAAGCAGCTCCCCACCCAACTGGACAACGTCAGCGTCACGGTCAATGGAAAGGCTGCCTACGTCTACTACATCAGTCCGACCCAGATCAATATCCTGACGCCGCCCGATGCCCTTGCCGGTCCCGCCTCCCTCCGTGTGACGGTGAACGGAGTCGCCGGAAATCCAATGACGGTGCCCGCGCAACCTATCCAGCCGTCCTTGTTTATGGTTCAGGGAGGATCCTATCCGGCCGCGACCCACGCGGATGGCTCGCTGATCACTTCCGCCACACCGGCCAAGCCCGGCGAGGTTGTCGTTCTCTACGGCAACGGCTTCGGACCCGTCACCCAGTCTGGCACATTGGCGCAGCCACCCGCCTTCACCATCGGAGGCCTGAACGCGGCCGTCCAGTACGCGGGCCTAACCTCCCCCGGACTCTTCCAATTCAACATCGTTGTCCCATCCGGAACCCCGGACGGCGACCAGCCAATCCGTGCCACCTACAAAGGACAATCCACCCAACCCGGAACCCAGCTGCCAATCCAGCACTAGCCCCTTCCCTTGTATGGCGGGCTTTCAGCCCGCCATAACCACCCGCCCCACACAACCAGATGCTGCCGAGGGCCTCCAGAGCTGCTTCCCGGAAATGCCCCAATCTTTCAAGCGCAAGAGGGTTCCGTGGAACGTTCCAGGCAGCGGTTCTTGGTCGGACTGCAACTGCGCGGCCCGCCGCCGACGTTTGCGATGATTGGTCTCCGCCAGATTCGTCAACTCAAAGTAAATGGCGAACGCCTTGTGACGCGATTTGCGGTTTCGGTATCGAGAGCGGCAACCAGTTCCTTGGCTCTTGCGATCAGGGGGGCACCCCTGCCCTCGATCAGCCTGCTCGCGATGTTCAATCAGTTGCCGGCGCAACGATTCCACGGTTTCGAAGAGCCCGGTGCCGCATTGCTCAACCAAGACTTCCCCAGTAGAATTCCAAGGGAGCGGATAGCGCGCTTCAGCGGCAGTTCCTTTCGGTTGTCCCGGGTATCGGCGGTTAACTCACCCAGCCGCTCGCTGTGTCTGCTCAGTCATGGCAAGGCGTTGCGGCGATTAGCACAATATAGCAGGCTTGCCCGAGCTTTCGCTTACGAGGACGTGTATTGAGCCCAAATCCGCCACTACAGCCTTGGCAAAACCACAGGCATGTAACAAAAATGGCTCCCCGCAAACCGGGGAGCCATTTTTACTGAGTGACAATATGGTGCGGAGAGGGGGACTTGAACCCCCACGAGAGTGCTCCCGCAAGCACCTCAAGCTAGTGCGTCTGCCAATTCCGCCACCTCCGCAGGTGACCTTTCGTGCCTGGAAACTACTTCTTCGCCGGAGCCGGTGCGGCAGGCTTCGGAGCAGCCGGAGCGCCCTGGGTCTGCCGACGCTTCAGCTCTGGCAAGCTGGAAGCACCGGACTCACGTGTTGCAACGATCGACAGTGAAATCGACGTCACCATGAACAAGATCGCCGAGATCGTGGTCGCTTTCGAAAGCAACGTTGCCGAGCCCCGCGGACCAAATGCGGTCTGGGAACCCTGCCCGCCGAAGGCACCGGCCAAATCAGCCGCCTTGCCGCTCTGGAGGAGCACCACGATGATCAGGAACAAGCACACAACCACGTGCACGAATGTAAGAAGAATTCCAATCACAACTTGACCAGTATAGCGCGAACCGGGGCCCGTTGTCTCGCCTCCTAGCGAAAGATTTCAACCGCAAGACTAAAACTGGCTCGTCCGCCAGTCGTCGAATACCTTCCGCACCGCCGCGATGGAGTCCGCCGTGCCCGTGAAGAGGTCCTTCGGGAAGGGACTCCGGCGCTCCATCTCCCCGTAGATCCAGCCCGCGCGCCCTTGATTCAATGCCATCCCGGCCAAATATTGCAATCGCAGCCCCCGGTCGCGGTTGATTTGGGCGTTTTTTAGCCACATCCGCAGGTCGGAGGTCCGGGACGCGTAGGTGCCCAGCAGGTCGGCAGCACCGCGCCAGCCCACACTGCGCAGCGACTCCGCAAGTCTCGGAGATGCCCGGATTCGGGCCTCGACGGCGTCCACGTCAATCGTGATCGGCGTCATCGAACCCATCAGGACCACATCGTAGCCTTGGTCGAACAGGTCGTAGTTGCCCCAGACGATGGTTTCCGGGAACACTTCCATAAAGGTCGCGATCTCGCTCTGGACCACAGCGAGGTCGCTCTCATAGAGCGGCACCCATTGCGTTGCCAGCCCGCCCGGTTTCAAGTGCGCCCGGACCATCTCGAAATATTCCTTCGTGTAGAGCGCCGCGGAACCCTTCACCCATGGATGGATTGGGTCGGAGGTGATGATGTCGAACGTGCGGGCGGTCGTCAGCATGTGGTGCCGTGCATCGTCGATCACAATATGGGTGCGCGAGTCCTTCATCACATCGTGGTTCTCAGTGGCGAACACCCGTGAGGTAGCTGGAGGAATGAGTGGCTCGATCTCGCAGAGTTCGATGCGCCGGATCTCGGGATGCACCACAAACGATCCGGCCGTTACCCCGGCGCCGCATCCCACCACCAGCACCGATTCCGGATTCCGGTGGATCAGCCCCGGCATATGGCCCAGCATCCGTTGCACCTTCATGTCGGCAGGGATGTCTGACGCCTCCCGTTTGCCCGCAACGTGGAAATATCGGCGGCCATCCACCCATTGCGTGTACGCGATGGACGAATTCACGCCCTCGGCCGCATACAACACCTTCCAGGGGCCCACTTCCACCGGCATCCTGCGGCCGAACGCCAGCAGTTGCCATGGAACTTGCGGGACCAGCGCCGCACCTAGCAAGGTCGCCGCTACCACCGG
Source organism: uncultured Acidobacteriia bacterium (assembly GCA_903893525.1). Taxonomy (GTDB): domain Bacteria; phylum Acidobacteriota; class Terriglobia; order Bryobacterales; family Bryobacteraceae; genus BOG-234. The sequence continues at coordinate 15,017 of CAITMP010000240.1, forward strand.
TGCCGTGAAACGCAAAGCACCCAGGCCAAACGCCAATGCCGCTGCCAAGCCGGAGATCAGCACCAAAACTTTCTCCGAATTGCCGGAACCAATCCAACCACCCAGAACGACACTGAATCCGACGGCCCCAAGAATTGCCCCGAATGTATTTGCCGCATATACGTGGCCGACAGACACCCCGGCGTCGGCGTTGCGCCCGTCCGCCATGCGGTCCAGCGCAAATGGAAAGCTTGCCCCCCATAGAAAAGCGGCTGGCAGAATTGCCACAGCGCAATGGAGGAAGTCCACCCCGAATCCAGCCCAGGGACTGGACGTGGGAGCTAGCTCCTTTGACCAGTAGGGAAGCACGTCCGCAACCATCCACGCACCCCAGCAAATGGCGGGGACCAGCGCGGCCTGTGTCCAGCCGAGAACGCACTGTGGATCCGCCTTCCGGGTCGCGAGCCGGGTCGCCGCAGCGCTGCCGCCACCCATGCCGATCAGGAAGACTGCGAGGATGATCGAAAATGTGTATACCGTTGGGCCCAAGCTGAGCGCCAATAACCTGGTCCACACGACTTCAGCCCCGAGGGCGGTGCAGCCGGAGAGGCCGATGGCGATAAGCACCTGCCAGTTCGGCGTCCCTCCCACGGAACCGGATACATCTCTCGTTCGACCGCCAAACTGCCCGCCGACCCGCAACGCCAGCATCGCGGCCATCAGGTTTATCCCGACGGCCACACCTCCCGCGACTGTCATGTCGAAGACCCGCAGCAGCCAGAAACCGGCGGCCAAACATCCCACCACTCCACCGAAGATATTTGCCGCATACAATCCGCCGGATTTGGCAGAGCCTACCGCACGGGAGATTGCGGGAAGGGTGGCCCCCATCAGTATGGTTGGCGGCAGGAGGCAGACGGCACTTACAAGGGCCCGCAATCCCAAGTTCCATGACCCGTCCGAAGCCGCAGCCACATAGAGGTGTTGCACGAACGGCAGTACCAGCGGTACGGCGATTCCCAGAACACCCGCTGCAACTTCCATTGCCGCATAAACCCGAATCGGATTCCACGCGACTGGCACCAAGCGCGCCACCAGCAGACTCCCCAAGCACATGCCGCCCATGAACACGCCCAGCAGTACGGCCATCGACGCCGCTGTGGAGCCGAGCACCAACTCCAGCATCTGCATCCAGACCACCTCATAGATGAGCGCGGCGCATCCGCTTGCCGCAAACAAGGCGTAGAGCACTGGGGGGACGGACGAATTTTTGTTCATGCGGTTCCCGAATCATATAACGGCCCGGGCCCGGGTCCAAATTCTTTCCCGACTGCGCATCACCGCTTTACAATCCGGTGTTATTCCAGTTGTATGCGAATCTCGAAAGCCGGCGCAATCCTGCTGTCGTCCATTGCCGTCCTATCCGCCCAGGGCCCAGCGCCGGGACCCACCAAGGCAACCTTCTCCAACGTCATCAAGCTGAACGCCTATGTGGACAACTGGTGCCTCGTCTACATCAACGGCAAACTTGCGGCTGCCGACCAGATCGAGTTCCTGCCGCACAACATGATCTCCGTCAATGTCCTGCCCATTTACCCGATGACGATCGCGGTTTTGGCCAAGGACAATGCCGATCCCAAGACCGGGCTCGAATACGGAACCCAGATTGGCGACGCCGGTTTCATCCTGAAGCTCTCGGACGGCACCGTCACCAGCGCCGCATGGAAGGCCAAAGTTTTCTTCCGGGGCCCATTGAACCGGGACATCGCCAACCCCAAGGTGGAGTACACCCCCATTCCCGCCAACTGGTTCGCGCCTGGTTTCGACGACAGCAGCTGGCCGAACGCGACCGAATATACGGAAACCCAGGTCAAGCCCGACGGCGACTACACAGCCGCCAGTTTTACCGGGGCCAAGTTCATCTGGACTTCCGATCTGGAACTCGACAACACGGTGATCTTCCGCTACACGGTGCCGAAGCCTGCCAACTACACAAAGAC
>CAITMP010000241.1 GCA_903893525.1 uncultured Acidobacteriia bacterium
AGCATATCTACATATTTCACAACGGCCGTCGCTCGGTCGTTGGATAGATTCCCCGCTGCCGACCAGCCGAGGCCGCCGACCACAACCATGTCGGAAGCTGTGACGGTGGAGACGACGGCATAACCAGCTTCCGTCAGTGTCTGGATGGCGACGCCCTTCTCGGCTTCGTCAAATCCGCGAAGCGTTACGCGCTTTGAAGTCTTCATTTTTATGTGATCGATTTGTTTCTTGAATGGGAAAGGAAGTAGGGGCGCTGGCTGTTTGGTCAGCGGAATGCATCGAAATCGCACTCATCATCATCTTCGGCCGCAGCATCCGGTTGCGCCTCCGGTTCACCGTTCTCCGTGGATCCGAAGAAGCACTGAAACCCTGGAGGAATGCTGGTCGATGCCAGGGCTTGGGATAAGGCAAGAGCAACCGGTTTCATGCCAGAATTGCACCCATGCCTGATCGCGATGATCGCACGACACAACGCTTCTGCTGGAACCGACTGCACGAAATCTTTCACTTCGGACTTGTCGCCCCATTTCCGAAGCGAGCCGAACCAGTCTCCTTTCCCATGTGCAGCCAAGATCAACGCGGCAAGTTGACTGCTCGGGTTCGAGCGCCAGACTGCCGGCATATGACCAAAAAGAATTTGGAACGACTCGGGCAGGGACGCCGGGTCCGCCGGTCGCGATCCTGATGTGCCGAGACCAGTGTCTGTGAGTCCCTGGACACCCAAGCCGGTTGGACTGGGCTCACATTGGGCGCCTGAGAGAGAACGGATGCCGAAAGGAAGACTGGATAAGCACTCGACCGTTAGGATACGCGTGTCCTCACCCATGACCGAGAGGAGACGCATCGCAGCTCGGGAACCATTCGGCAGGCCGGACGATGCCACCGCCAAAAGGCGGCCGATAGCCCGAGGTGTTGGCGCGGGTGGCGGCCCGGCGTGTTCTCCGAGGGCGCAGCGAAGTTCGGCTGGTTCGGCTGAAGTGAAAGACCATGAACCAGCCAGGGTCGCCGAGAAGACGTCCCAACTAGCTTGGTGCCCGGAATTCATCCGGACCATGCGCAAACGCTCGAACGCCTTTGACGCCCCGGGATGCGTCCGGAGGTATTCAACAGCAAGCGCACCTTCGTGGTCGGTGGAGATATTCGCGTTGATACTTTCGGCCAATTCTAGGGGCTCGATGGAACCGGCATTTTCGAACCAGGCACGAACTGCTTTTGGTGGCGACCAATAACCCCACTGCAATTCTTTGATTACGCATTGGGATAACCAGTCCTGCAAGGCCGGTGGCAGGACGCCGTGGGCGGTGAGCAGGCGGTTCACCTCTCCTCCGCGACTCTTTACTTTTGAGAGAAACGGCAACGCATCGTCCGTGATATCCAAACCGGAGAAAAGTACGGCATCATACAGCTCGCCGTCCCGAGCCACCTTTTCTTCTCGAAGCAATTGTTGTGCGAGCCCGGGCTTTCCGATTTGTCGAAGCGCCTTGGCGAGAGCGCCTGCGATAACGGCTCGGTTATCGGGATCGTCATCGACACGGAGCCGTTCCAACAAGATTTCGAGGGCGGGTTCTGCCGGCGCGCCAGCCTCCACCAAGTTTCCAAGCAAGCGTGCTGCAGCACCGCGTTGCTCCCATGAATGGCAGTTGCTGAGGAAGGCATCCAAACCGTCGAACGTTCCCGCCAGCGTCTCGCACGCCGCTTTCCTGATCGCCTTGGCCGAGGGCGAGCCACCGAGGTTCCTCGAAAGTGCTGCCCGACCAGGCTCACCCAGTTTGGCAAGCACGCCGGCAGCGGCGATCACGGCCAGGTCATTTTTGCAGTCCGCACAGACCTTTGTTACCCATTCAATGGCGTCAAGAATCTGATGCTTGCCGACGATATTTAGTGCGGCGAGCAGAGTGCTATCTGATTCCAGATCGATCAGGGAAATCACTTCGAGAAAGCGTCCAGCATGGACACCGTGCACAAATTCCAGATGAGCGAGGGCCAAAAGCGCCGTGACGGCATCGTCAGAGTCACCTGGCTGTGATATCACTCGTAAAAAAGCATCACGCAGGGTGTCGGACACTTGCGCAGGCGTTCCGATAGGCACACTACAACACAGAATGTCGAACGCTCTGTTGAACCGGTCGCCGCTCGTAGAAATCCCATATTTCGTCCGGCATAAAAGTGCGCCAAGATGACTCATCGAGTTGTGTGCTCGATCGGCATCATGGATCACCATCATCCACCACGGAAAAATTTGGATCGCGGAAACGCATACCTCCAAGTCGTCAGGACGATGCCCGGTCATAACGCCCATCGCTTCGAGTCGATTCCAGATCAGCGAGGCATCGTGTCCTCCGTTTTTCGTCATCGATAAACCATACGGGAGGATGCTGACAGGTCCGGTCAGCCTGAACGAAATAGCGCCCTGGAATCTTGCTTTTAGGACCGCCTATCTGCCACGGAAGGAACGGGTTGACGAAATTTTGAAAGAGAAGTTTATCGAGACTGGAAAAGCTGACAGAAGGCTTGGTTCTCAAGGCTACGGACGCTCTCTTTTCCACCCCTCTACCCAGGAAAAATCTATGCCTCCGCACGGACGGTGTCCGATTGGCGTTGCTATGACGATGCATAGAGGGTCCTGAGAAGTGGCAGGGCGGCGTGTTCCGTGAGTTTATCGCGGAGGGAGCGGCGGATCCAGCGGATGAACTTGAGG
>CAITMP010000242.1 GCA_903893525.1 uncultured Acidobacteriia bacterium
CCCACGCCCTACGGTCTAGCGCCGGAGCTTGTGCTGCACCGCCAGTACCTCAACCAGGATCTGCTGGTGGAAAATCGATTCACGTATAGCGCCTACAATGGCATGTCGATCATCCCATAACCAGTTAGAAAGAATATGCCCATCCAACCAGGCGAGACAGCCCCGGATTTTGTCCTCCCAGACCAAAACGGCACCCCCGTTTCGCTCAGCCAGTTCCAAGGCCGCTCCGCAGTCGTCCTCTTCTTTTATCCGAAGGACGACACCACCGGCTGCACCATGGAAGCGTGCGCCTTCCGGGATCAAACCCCGGCCTTCGACGCCGCCGGTGCCACACTGCTCGGCATCAGCTCGGATTCGTCGGATTCGCATTCGCGCTTTGCCGCCAAGTACGGACTTCCGATGACGCTGCTGAGCGACAAAGGCGGTCGGGTCCGCAAACTCTACGGAGTGAAGAGCACCTTCGGAATTATTCCGGGACGGGCCACCTTCGTGATCGACCGGTCCGGCGTGGTCCGCCACGTGTTTTCGTCCCAGTCCGAGCCGACCAGGCACGTAAGCGAGGCTCTTTCGGCCTTGGCGTGAGCCCTGTGGACGTTGAGGCTTCAGAAATCCTTCAGTGCCTTCGGATACCATGAATCTCGAATGCGCATCCTGGTGGTGGAAGACGAGCGGCGAATGGCCGAACTCCTCCGTCGAGGTCTGACCGAGGAAGGCCACCAGGTATCCGTTGCCCGAACAGGCACGGAAGGGCTGGAACTCGCCCTTGCGTCCCCGTTCGATGTCATCGTTCTGGACGTGATGTTACCGCAAATGGACGGCATGACCGTCACTCGCCGTTTGCGGGAGAAGCGGAACCAGACTCCGGTACTGATGCTGACAGCGCGGGATGCTGCTTCCGATATCGTGTCTGGCCTCGATTGCGGTGCCGACGATTACCTCACCAAACCCTTCGCGTTCGAGATTTTTCTCGCGCGCCTTCGGGCCGTCAGCCGGCGCGGTGCGATTCCAAGGCCTGCGGTCTTGGAGGTGGCGGACGTCCGGCTGGAACCGGGTGCGCGCCGCGTCACCCGTGCCGGTATCGAAATTCCACTGACTCCGCGGGAATACTCGTTGCTGGAGCTCCTGATGAGGAATACGGGCCGGGTGATCTCCCGCGATTCCATTCTGGAATCGGTCTGGGGCCATGGCAGCGACGTCCACGAGAACACGATAGAGGCCTTCGTCCGTTTGCTGCGCCTGAAAGTGGACACGCGGGAGCCGAAACTGATCCACACGGTGCGCGGTATTGGCTACATGCTGCGGGAACCGGATCAGGGGCGGGAAAACTAGCCGGTGCGAACCCGGTCGATCCGTTTTCAGCTCACCGTCTGGTACGCCCTGGCTCTGGCCGTGGCGCTGGCCCTGTTCGGCTCCCTTGTTTGGCTCTCAATGCGCCAGAGGCTGCTTTCCGAGCTGGACGAGCAACTTCAGGGCGGGGCATTGCGCTTCGAGGCTTATTTCCGGCAGGAGGCTACAGAGGAATCCGGGCCGGATCTGATTGTCGAAATGGAGGAGTTTTGCCAGGGTCTTGGACCAGCCTGGTTTGTCCAGCTGCACGGCGACCATGGTTTTGATTTCCGCTATGGCCAGAGGACGGCTGGCAGGCCAGTTCTGCGCAGGATCGAGCATCGATTCTCCATGGGCCCGGAGAAGTTCCGGCTGGAGGTTGGAAGCTTCTCGAACGAGATACAGCACACGCTGGACCTGCTTGGCGTTTTGTTACTCGGCCTGATTCCGCTCGTGACGTTGCTGGCGGGCTTGGGCGGGGCATGGCTGAGTCGCCGCGCGCTGCGGCCGGTGGACGAAATTACAACGGCTGCGCAGACCATTGGTATCGAAAACCTGTCGCGGCGTCTTCCGGTGCCGCCTACGGGGGACGAAATCCAGCGTTTGGCCGAGACGTGGAACGGAATGTTGAGCCGCCTGGAATCCGCCGTCGGGACCCTGTCACAGTTTGCCGCGGATGCTTCGCACGAGTTGCGTACCCCGCTGGCGGTGATCCGCACCACGGCCGAGTTGGCGCTTCGGCGCGCACGGGAACCGGAATCCTATCGGGAGTCCCTACTTGAGGTTGTGGTGGAGGCCGAGCGGATGACATGGATGGTGGAGGATCTCTTATTCCTGGCCCGGAACGATTCGAAGGCCGTCTCAATGCCTATGGAGCCCGTCCCGATGGAGTTGGTTGCCCGAGACGTGGTGGCCGAGCTTCGTGACCTGGCGAATGCGCGGGGGATTGACGTGTCGGTTTCCGTCGGGCAGCCGCTCGTGGTGATGGGAAACAGGCCCGCACTCCGTCGCCTTCTATTGGTGTTGCTCGACAACGCGCAAAAATATTCGCACCCAGAGGGCAAGGTGCTGGTGCGGCTGGGCAAGGATTCAGTGTCGGTGGAGGATTCCGGCATCGGGATCTCCGAAGAGGATCTTCCCCATATCTTCCGCCGGTTCTACCGAGCGGACAAGTCGAGGTCGAACGATGGCTCCGGCTCCGGGTACGGCTTGGGGTTGTCGTTGGCCGAAACGATTGCGCGAATGCATGGTGCCAAGATTTCGGCCACCAGCGTGTGCGGTGTTGGCTCGGTTTTCACGGTTCGATGGGGCGCTGGCGGGACGTAATTGCTGTCGACCCAGGACCACAAAACAATCACATCTCTTTTACTTCCAGCAATCCAACGGCCCGCGTCTAGGTATGCAGGAGTTGGAACAATGAGAGCTTCGACGAAATCCGTGCACCACCTGAGTTATTGTCTTCTGGGTATTACCGTCCTGCTGGCGTTCGCCATGCTGGACTTGGCGGCTGTTGCGATTCCAGCGATGGCCGTGAGCTTGCCGCAGGCTTTAGCTGTGGCTGCGGCGTTCATCCTGATTTCAGGCGGTGGCGTCTTCACTGTTTGGAACATGGAAGCTGCAGCCGCACCGCGACGGGCCGCCCCCATGCGTCGGTCGCAACGATAACAGCTATTGTGGAAGGGTGCTGGCCGCCATCCTCCATGCCCTGCGACGCGCAACGCAGCGCGACTTGGGTACCTTCGCGGCTCTGCGCGTTAACAATTTCTTCCTTTTCGTGGCGCTGCTGGTGGCTGGGGCCGTGTCAAGCGGGGTCCAGCCTTGGAGCGCCTACCCCTTCCTCGCATTGCTGGGTATCCTGCTGGCCTTCCCGTTGTCCGGGGACCCTCTGGACCGGATCCCCGGCGAACGCGAGCTGCTTTGGCCGCTAACGAGGTCCCAATCGCTCGCCCTGCGGTGCATCGGCAGGCTGCTGAACCCTATTCTCTGGCTGGCGGTGGTACTTCTGCCCCGAATCGGTTGGAGTGGTGCTTGCGTGCTTCTGGGGTTCCAAATCCTGACCCTCGGCATCCGGCGGCTTGCGGGCGGACTCCCGAATTTGGACATCGCCCGCGCAGTTCCCCTGTTTCCGGGTCTGCTGGGGCCGCTGGTCACAAACCACATTCGGCAAATGTTGACCTTGCTGGATACATGGCTCGCGGCCGCGCTGGCCGTAGCCGCCTGGATTTACCGGCTGCGGGGGCCGATCGGCGATCCGCAGGGGCCGCCCATTTTGGGCGTTGTGATCGCACTTGCGCTCAGTACCCAGGCGCAATCGCTCTTTTCGTTGGACGGAAC
>CAITMP010000243.1 GCA_903893525.1 uncultured Acidobacteriia bacterium
GGACCGCAGCACTACTTCAATTCCTCCTCGCAAGCACCCCGCCGTCCCTTGGACAAATGCGCCCCAGTCGCATCCAACTCCAACACAGAAATCGGCGGCCCAACCGTGTCCGGTGCGGCTTCGACCTCGAACTGGACCAATTGTGCCAGCCAGTCCGGCCAGGTTGGCGCCGGAATCGCTTGGATCTGCCGGAAGTCGATATACTGATTGATCTGATCGTGAACACCGAGCCCCAGGAAGAACAGGCCGTTCATAAGTGGGCAAGTGCCTGGACATGAGCCAGCCCAATGTGTGACCTGAATCTTGTCACCCGTTCCGATCTGAAGTCGATATAACCTCGCAGCAAGGAAGGGAACCCCTGCTCAACGGACGCGAAAAGGATCTCCAGAACGGGCTGGCCAATCATCCGCCCAAAATCCTCCGGCTCCTCGCGGCGAACTTCTTTCAGGAGGTCCACGAGCGCATCCCGGACTGTGTCGGTTGCCCCGGGCAGCCTGTCAGCAAGCGAGCCGGGTCGTTCCAATTCTACACGCAATTGTTGTAGGACTGAAATAGTTCCCGGGGAAGGCTTTGCTGCGGGAGTTGCCTTATGTTCGCGTCGTATATAGCCCTCGTACGCCACAACCACGTTGTTGATCTGCTGGATCTTGCACGTAGTCGCACGCCCGACGACCGCCCCTTGGTGCGTCCACTTCAACATCCCGTCCGCGCGGCGATTACAATGCGCCGGTCATTCCGAACCGCCACAACAGTGCTCGCTGCGCACGACGTCTCAAGTGCCTGTAATACGAGAAACCGTAACAGTTCAGCCCTGTCGATGGGCGTCTGAAGGTGCCGGGCGAAAAAGTTTGAAGAATCATCACTTTGGACCTGGACTTTTGGCTCGGAACCTGGCAACTTGGATGCTTGGGGTGCGCCAACTGCCAGCAGCGGGGTTCGACGTCCGGTTCCGGACCGGGGCAGCGGCGTGTTGAACTTGAGATCGAGCGTCTCCGACGCGAGAACGAGCAACTCCGCGAGGAACTGAGGGAGCGGGAGCGAAAGCTCGGCGAGGCGGAAAAGCAGATCGCCGACCTGGAGCGCCAGCTTGGGCTGCGGGACCGCAATTCGACGACTTCGTCGAAGCCACCTTCGTCGGACGGGCTTGCCGGTTCGCAGCGGAAGCGCGGGAGCCGCCGGACGAAGAGTTGCCGGAAACCGGGCGGGCAGCCAGGCCATCCGGGGAGCCACCGCGTCCCGGTTCCGGCGGACCTTGTCGACAAGGTGGTGGAAATCCTGCCGGAACGCTGCGGCCACTGCCAAGGCCCGTTGCCGCGGAACGGCGGCGGCAGGACCGGCAAGGTTGCGCGGCACCAGGTCACCGAACTTCCCCCCGTCAGACCTCTGGTGACCGAGTACCAATGCCCTTCCGTGTCCTGTCCGGGATGCGGCAAACACACCCGTGCACCGCTGCCGCCGGAGGTAGCGGGGGATTTCGGCCCGGAACTGACGGCCCTGGTCGCGTACCTGACCGTGGTCTGCCGGCTTCCGCGCCGGGTGGTGTGGGCCCTGCTGGAGCAAGTCCTCGGCGTCAAACTGAGTTTGGGCAGCGTCCAGGCCGGCTGGGAGGAAACCAGCGGGGCCGTCGCCGGGCCCTGCGCGGAACTGGAGAAGCAACTCCGGCACGAGCCCGTGCTCAACAGCGACGAGACGGGATACCGAACCAACGGCCGGAAGCGGTGGCTTTGGGCCCTTGTCGCTCCGGCCTTCGTGTTCTACAAAGTGGCGGCCAGCCGGGGCGCGGAGGTTCTGGTAAAGCTGCTTGGGGACGTCTTCGCCGGGATCCTCTGCAGCGACCGCTGTCCGACCTACTTGAAATACCACAAGGGCACGCTGCAGTTCTGCTGGGCGCACTTCAAGCGGAACATCCTCGGCGCACTCCAAATCGCGAAAACAACCGACGCCGAGCGGTTTTGCCGCGACGCGCTGTCCCTGCACGCCCGGCTGTTCCGTCTTTGGCACCGCTTCCGCGCCGGCCCGGCCGCCGGAAAAACTCCAATGACCCGCCAGCAACTGATTTTAGAGTCGATCCCGATCCAGAAGCGGTTCTTCGCTTTGGCCCAACGGAACCTCGACAGCGGTGACAACGATGTCCGGAACTTGGCGCGCGCGTTGTTCCAGCACAACGAGAAGTTCTTCGCCTTTATCGGGCACGAAGGCGTCGAGCCCACCAACAACTCCGCCGAACGAGCCCTCCGGTGCGCCGTCCAGTGGCGCAAGACCAGTTTCGGCAGCCGCAGCGCCGACGGCGAGGTCGCCATGGCCCGCCTTCTCACCGCCACCCAGACCTGCCGCCTCCAAGGCCGCAATCCGCTGGATTACCTCAAACAGGCTGTCCGCTCACACCGCGCTGGCCTGCCAGCCCCCTCGCTCCTCCCCGCCAAACCACCGGGCTGAACTGTTACGGATTTCCCCCCTCCCCACACGGGATCGAGAATCGTCGGATCGACGCCCAAAGCCCAGCGAAGCTAACCAGTATGGTACATTTGGGGTTCCGTAGAATCTTCTACGCTATTCTCTATCCGAGAAGTCGGTAGCTGCCGATAAGGAGTTGTGCAGAAAATGGAACTGGGAAAGCGCCTCCAACATCTCCGCAAGAGTCGACAACTCACCCAGAAGGAACTGGGCATAATCCTTAACCTACACGAGCGAGTTGTCAGCAATATTGAAAACTGCACCCGCGCGCTGACTCCGGAGGAAGTAGAGAAGATTGAGACGCATTTCAGCATGCGTCTGGAGGACGTCGCTGTGCCGCCCGCGACGCCTCTGGA
>CAITMP010000244.1 GCA_903893525.1 uncultured Acidobacteriia bacterium
CGAAAGCGTCTCGAATTGCTTCCATGAGTTACCGGCAGCATCCCTCCGGGCCACGCGCTAATTGCCAGGTCGTTTGTACGCCAAAAGTTCGAACGTCCTGAAAGCCACACTCGATGCTTCTTCTGAACATCTTTGGTTCGGTACACCTTGCGGCATAGCTGTTCTGTCGAAAACGCCGCCTTCGGCTTCTTCGCAAATATTTCAATGAGTTGCTGCTGAACGCGTCCCGGGCCTCTGCTCATCGGCTTCGTAGAGAATTGGTGTTTCCCAAGTTCTAAGTGTTTCCCTTTATCAGATCTTCGACTAAATACAAAAGCCCACAACAGTCTGGTTCCCTGCCCTGTCGGCAATCGCTTGGGTCAGGCAGGGCTCCTCGTCCGCACATTGAGATGCGTATGAGACGGCATAGGCACCACTGCGCCTAAATAGAAAGGAGCGTTAGTCCGACGAACCTGAAGGGACGGGATTCCCGCCCCTTCGGAAGAGCCCATCCTATTTTCCAAATCTTTTGGAGGCTGCGCATGTCACTGAACACTTTTATCAATTGTCTTCGTGTGGGTCCGGCTTGGAGCCATTCAAACATAACTGTTCACCCATTAATCTCTATTGCCGAGGCATCAATCTCCTACATCTCTCTAGATGAGGCCATCGCCACCAAGCGATTCCAGATTGGTGAGGTCTCGGCTGAAGGTAGCGTACCTGAACTCATGGCCTACAATGGGTTGTCGCACCCGGTCTTGTTGCTAGACGGCGAGGAATTGGTAGGTGCAAAGCAGAACCGGGTGTTGAATCTCACCATCATGGTTCCGGCCAGAACTAAGATGAAAATACCGGTGTCCTGTGTTGAGGCCGGACGGTGGCAGCATCGCTCAAGCAGCTTTAAGGGAGCGGACCGAACTCAATTCGCTCGGGGCCGAGCCATGAAACTCGCCCAAGTCTCACACTCGCTCGACACAATGAATACGCGGCGCAGCGATCAGAGCGCCGTGTGGCGCGAGATTCAAAACAAATCGATCCGGATGTCGGTCGAGTCTGAGACGGCGGCGATGTCAGCCATCTTTGAAATGAACCAGAAAAAGCTAAATGACTTCGTCAGCGGAATGCCGATTAACGACAATCAGGTTGGCGCTGTCTTTTCTATCGGCGGCGCGGTCGTCGGGCTAGACGCCTTCGATTCCGTTAGAACCTTCGCCAAGGCAGCGCCGAAGCTCATGCGGAGTTATGCAGTCGATGCTCTGGAAAATGACGCGGACGCCAAATCGAAGAAACCCGCAGACGAAGCGGCACAAAGTTTTCTCAATGGCATCGCTGCTGCAGACGCCAGCCGATTTAAGGCGGTCGGCCTTGGAGACGATCTTCGCTTTAAAGGCTTGCATCTAACCGGCGCGGCACTCGAACTATCGGACAAAATCGTCCATGTCGTTGCCTTCCCGGGTAGCTTGTACGAGAGCCATGATGAGCAGACACCGCGTCCTGCTCACATGACGAGTTCGCGTACCCGGCGCACATTTCATTAGGTTGAGGACATAACACCACTCGGCTCGATTCAGGATAGGTGCGATTGCATAAACCTGAGCCGAGCATGATTTGTGAACCTAAACACAGAAATTAAAAATGAGGGAGTGCATACAATAATGAGAACAAGCCAATCTGACCCATTGCAAATAGCCACGATCCAGCCTTCGCCCCGACACGGACGGATCGGGCTTACGTTCTGCCCCGGCAAGAAAGACCTCGCCGCCATGACTGGACCGTGGGATCGGGACCTATCGACCGATCTTGATGTCATCGCGAATTGGGGCGCAACATTGGTCCTCACGTTGGCCGAGCAGCATGAACTCGATTATCTCGAAGTTCCAAAGATTGGTTCGATGATCCAATCTCGGGGGATCGAGTGGCTTCATCTGCCTATCAAAGATTACTCGGTCCCTTCCGCAACGTTTGAAACCGCATGGAAGGTTTCGGGCGAATACGTCCGTACGCTATTGCGTAACCAGTTTGACGTTGTTGTCCATTGCAAAGGCGGTTTAGGCAGGGCGGGAACCATTACAGCCCGCATAATGGTCGAACTCGGGGAAACGCCGGAGAAGGCAATTGCTGTGGTTC
>CAITMP010000245.1 GCA_903893525.1 uncultured Acidobacteriia bacterium
ACTACACCGATCCGAATCCCATCAACCGCTACCAGTGGAACTACTTCACGTCGGCGGCGGCGGCGTACCCTCGGCGCACGGAAACGGCGCGCGTGGATTGGTCCCCGAAGCAAAATTGGCAGGTGTACGTCAGCCTGAGCAACAATTACGACCACCAGAACACTCTCTACGGCCTCTGGGTGGATGGCTCCCTCAATTTCCCAATCACTCCCATTCTGTTCGACCAACCGGGCCGGCTGGCAACCTTCCACTCCACCAACACGGTTTCGCCAACCATTTTCAACGACGCGTCAGTCGCGGTTAGCCAGAACACCCTGACCTACAGTCCGTTGGATCCGGCAAAGCTGGACCGCACCAAGCTCGGCATCGACATCGCGCAACGGAATCCGGCGTTGAATCCGTTAAACCTGATTCCGAATATGACATTCGGTGGTGTGGCCAATGCCGCAAACCCCAGCCTGAGCAACGGAACTCCGTACTTCAACCGGAATACCATCTACAGCATCAGCGACAACATCAGCAAGATCTCCGGCACGCACACGCTGAAGATCGGGGCCTATTTCGAGCACACCCGAAAGGTCCAGAGCGCCGATGCCGCCACGCGCGGCACTCTCAGCTTCGCGCAGGATGGCAACAATCCGCTCGATTCCAACTATGCCTACGCCAATGCGCTGCTCGGCAACTACGACACGTACGCCGAGGCGACGGCCCGTCCGCGCGGCAACTTCCTCTACTACAACTTCGAGACCTATGTGCAGGACACGTGGAAGGTGAAGCGGAACCTCTCGCTCGACTTTGGCGTGCGCTTCTATATGGATCCGCCGCAGTACGACGGAAACGGCCAACTCGCGTCGTTCGTGGCGTCCAAATTCGACCCGGCCAAGGCGCCTGTCTTGCTGCGCCCGGTGTTGGTCGGCGGCGTGAAGTATGCGCAGGACCCAATTTCGCTGGTGACCTATCCGCAAGGGCTGGTTGGCGCATTCGCTCCCGGCCGCGGAGATCCGACCGACGGTGTTGTCATCGGAGGTAAGGATGGCACGCCGCGCGGGTTGTACTCCACAATTCCGGTAGCAGCCGCGCCCCGATTCGGTTTCGCGTGGGATCCGCAGAACCGGGGCAAAATGGCGATCCGGGGTGGCGGCGGCGTCTACTACGACCGCATCCAGGGCAATCCCGTGATGGGACAGATTTCGAACCCGCCCTCGGTGTTCACTCCAACCCAGTACTACGGGACGTTTGCCGACATTCTGGCAACGGCCAAGGCTGGCTTGCTCGCCCCGACCGGAAGTGCGTCCTCGTTGGCAACAACCGGACACCAGCAGGCGGTTTACAACTACAACATCAGCATCCAAAGGGCCGTTGGGCGGGGCGCGATCCTCGATATTGGATATTCCGGTTCGCAGAGCCGCCACCTGCTCTGGCAGCGGAATATCAACCCGGTGCCGCTGGGCGCGAACTTCCTGAATGTGAATCCCCAGAACCGCGACCTTTCCACGACCAGCAGCGTTCTCCCGGCCAACTTCCTCCGTCCGTACCAAGGGTTTGGCGACATCCTGGTGTACGAGTTCGGCAACTCCTCCAACTACAACGCCCTGCTGGTGAGTTTCCAGAAGAGGATGTCGCACGGACTTTCGTTCAGCACTTCCTACACTTGGAGCAAGGTGCTGGATGCGTCTGACGCCTATAACGGCCAAGTCGATGCGTTTGTTTCGGCCAAGAGCCGTAACTACGGTGTGGCCGGTTTTGACCGCCACCAGGTTTACAACGCCAATTTCTACTGGGCGATGCCGAAGTTCAATAAGAACAACGCAAGGATTCTACGACTGGCGGCAAACGGCTGGGAACTTGCGGGCGTGATCCGGTTGAACACCGG
>CAITMP010000246.1 GCA_903893525.1 uncultured Acidobacteriia bacterium
ACAACCCCAGTACCCAACGCGGCCCTGCTTCGCCAACCACAACATTCTCCTCCTTTTTCCTCCCCAATGCCGCCCGCCCCCATTTCCATCCGCTTGGGTGATTTCCGGTCATCAGTGTTTCGTTCGGCAGAAATGAATCTCCGCAGCGCAGCCTTGCGCGGTCTTGATGCAGCGAGACTCAGGCAATTCATTTTTGGCGTCAGGCACACTACAATGCAAAGGCTGAGAGGCAGGATCGGCCTCCAAGATTCCGCGGCTCCCCGGATATCAGTGGAAGGTATCATCTGGGTGTACACGATGCCCATTGTGCGCCATGTTGCCCCGAAATTCTGCCAATGCAGCACCCCATTTGCGTGCTCACCTTGGCCCAAACTGTTGACATATAGTCATTTAGGTGCGAAACGAATTCTTGACCTCCGAGCGTGACCGGCTGTTCTTCCGAGGGGCGACGGCCACTCCCTTCGGTCGTTGTTACCCGCAACAAATGTTCTGAAACATTTGCGAATCCTGCATGCGCATGGGTAACGACCTGTGGTAAAATTTTTCTACCCAATCAGACTGATTTTACTCGCCCACAAAGCAGGCTCAAGGTCAAAAGACTATTTACGCTCGGATGATGCCGGATATCATGACGAAACTGTCACACAGAGGTTCCATCCATTCCGCTCGCGGCGGCATGTCTAGCGGGCAGGCACGTTTGGATGACTGCGGAAAACATTTTCCAGCTGTTGTGAAAGTTGTAGCTGAGTGCCGTTATGTTCTTTAGGAGACGGCCACCCGACCTCTCGGGCTACTCCGACGATGAACTCGTACGATTGTTCGAGCAGTCCCGCGACGAGGAGCACTTCGCCGAACTCTTTCGGCGACATTCCCGAAGTGTGTTCCTATCGGCTAATGCCTTCCTTCGCGAGGTTGGGGCGGCCGAGGATGTCACCCAAGAGGCCTTCCTTCAAGCCTACCGCAGCTTGGAGACCTTTGCGGGCGGCGACTTCCGTGCTTGGCTGCTCCGCATTGCCCGAAACAGGTGCATCGACAGGTGGCGGAGGCGGACTCCGGAAACATCGTACGACGCCGCACCGATCCAAGCGGACATCGCCTCCGGTCGTCAAACCGTGGGAACCGCCCTTCACTTCGCCATGCTCGAGCTCGACAGTGAGTTACCGTGCCTTCCTCACAGCCAACGGGAGTGTTTGCGCCTCAAAGGCGAAGGGTATTCGTACGAGGAGACTGCCGTCGAGCTTGGTTGCTCCCCGGATGATGTCCGATCCCATTTGCAAAACGGTCGCAGAACACTCAGAATTCGAATGGCGTCTGCACTTGCGGAGGTCCTGTGACCGACAGAACCAAGATCTGTATCCTGAGCGAGCTTCTCGTCCCGGAAAGGGGCTCTGACATGAGATTAACATCGCACTGCCCAGCGCCAGCATTCCTGATCGCCTTGGACGAAGGGACGTTGGACGAGGCATCGGCGCGTCAGGTTCGTGAACACTTGTCGGGTTGTGAGTCATGCGGGGATCTGCGCCTTCGGCTCCATGCCTTTTCCCAATCCCCCATTGCCACGGACCGAGGAGATGTTGCTTGGGCCCGCACTCAGCAACGATTGGATCGAGCAATTAGAGGCGCGCTCAATCAAGACCATTCGGTGCATCCGCAAGTGGCACAACGTTCCGAGTGGGCTGCGTTTCCAGCACCGGCAAAGTGGACACTCGGCTGTTGCACCGCCATGCTGGTTGCCGGAGTCCTGCTTCTGGTTCCTCGAGGACCCTCACAATCCGTAGTCAAGGGACTACCCCTCTTTGCAGACGACCGGTACCGGGCACCCTTGCCGGTTGGATCGGCTGGGGAGGTTGGGATACCAAACGCAACCGGTTCGGCTCCGGGAACGGCTCCTGCAGTCAGCACCAGAGACCTCGTCTCCGCAGATCCCGACAGCCATTCCGTACCGTCGCTCACAAGTGATGGTACGTCTTCCGGGTCCGTGCGTGCGACAACCGACCATTTCGAACTCCTGCCGTCGGTTGCGGTGCGGATGACCATTGACACCGTTACAGAGAAGGAGAATGGAAAATTCCAGATCGCTGGGACGCTGATGCAAGTAGGTGGAGGATTTGCGCGCGCAATGTTTTCGGCGTTGGTCGCGGGGAGTGATCAGAGCGCTACCATCCGAGTCGACCGCATCATTTCGGGAGACCGGTCTTTCCCGATCACACCACCTCGAACATTGATGGTAAATTTCGCAACCCCGGCTGACGTCGGGTTGCTCCAGCCGGGTGGCTCGATCATGGTTCGCGCAGCAACTGCATTCGTGATTCGATTGCCGAACTGATGTTCAAAGTTTTTTCGATAGTGTATGTGAGGATTCTTGATCGGTGTCGTTATCCAGTCCAAGAAGCGCAAATACCGCTTCAGGAGTTCGCAGTGAAAGCAAAGGAACCAAGAACATGAGATTGACAACGGCACTCGCACTCGCGGCACTCGCCCCAATCCTGGTGGCCGAGACCCCGGCGGCCAAACCCAACTTGGCAGACAGGTTGCAGCAATACTACCGGCCCGCGAAGGGCGGATCGGCGGCGGCAGACGCTGGGCACGGTCGTATTGTAACGGTGCAACGGGCCGGAATTGTTAGTGTTCCGAACAGCGACAACGACCTCGCCTACCTCGACGTCTGTCCGACCGTGTACCGAGCCGGTGAAATCCGCCAATCCGCGGGCGTCTTCTGCACGGAGTTCCTTAAGAAGGCGGACAAGTCGCTCGGCGTTTCGGAGAAGGCCTTCGTTACCGGCGTCCAACTGAACCAGACGGCAGACAAGATCACCTTGCGACTCGCAACGTGCGAGCCTTGCAAGGCCAACCAAACGTTGCTGCGATCCAACGTGGTGTTCGAGTTTCCCAAGGGCTATCTTTCACGAGCCGATGCTGACGAGACGATACGTGCAATCGATTCGGTTTTGACTGCCGAACCCCAGCCGGACCCACCCGCCCCCAAGGTAGGACCAACAACACCGCCCGCCGAGAGCGCGCCGGCTCCGCAAGTGCCGATTGCAGCCCCTCCGGCAGCGGCCGCCGCTCCCGTTTCAGGTACTCCCACGTTGAAGAAAGGGCAAACCATTGAGGACGTCCAGAGGCTGCTGGGTTCACCGCAAGTTATCGTCGACCTGGGCGCGAAGCTCGTATACACTTATCCAAACGCCGCGAGTCAAGAATGGCGTTGCGTCAAACGTAGTTTTAACCGGAAGTGAAGTTGAAGATTAACGTCGCCTCTGGC
>CAITMP010000247.1 GCA_903893525.1 uncultured Acidobacteriia bacterium
AAAGCCAAAACCCACCCTCGACAACACCGTTTTCCATCCCCCATGGTTCGTTTTCCACCCCTACGCCAGCTACAATCGCCGCGCGATGGAAAACTTGACCCATACCCACGAAACCGCCCCCGAAACCGCACCAACCAAACCCCGCGCTCCCCGCAGCGCAGCCCAAATAGCCGCATCCCGCGCCAACGGTGCCAAATCCAAAGGCCCCGTCACCGAGCAGGGCAAAGCGAACGCCGCGCGCAACTCCTACCGCCACGGCCTCCTCGCCGACCTCACCGTAATGGAAACCGAGCGCACCGAAGCCTTCATCAAACTCTCGTCCTACCTCTATGAGAACTTCGAACCCGTCGACGAGCATGAGCGCAACATCGTCGACACTATGATCATCGCCATGTGGCGGCGCACCCGAGCCCTCGGCATGGAAACCGCCGGCCTCTCCGTCATCATCCGCAAGGAACTCACCCGGCCCCTCGTCGGCCCCCAACCTCCAGTCCCCGGCCTCGTAGTCGAAATCGACACCCACACCCTCGCCTTCAACGCCCTGATCAACAACCCCAACGAGCGCCACGTCCTCGACCTCCTCCACCGCTACGAGGTCCGCCACACCCGAGCCTACGACCGCGCCCTCAAGAGCCTCCTTGCCTACCGTAAGGAAAACCAAACGAACCCAAGCCCGATTCCCGACGAAACGCCTGAAGCTGCTGCGGAAAACGGCCCCCACGCCTCCACCACGCCGGTCCCGGAACCAAAATCCGGACCAAACGAACCCAAGCCAGACCAGCCCAAGCCAGACCAGCCCGAGCCAGCCCCGGACAGCGCAGTCGCAAACAACCTCTCCAACCGCTCCCCCCGCTGGCACCGCCGCCAGGCCCGCCTCGCCAAGCAGAGGTCCAAGAAATGATCACCATTTCCATCCTCCCGGCAAGCACACCCTCGGGCAAATCCAACAAAAGCTGCACTTCCCTGCGCTATTCTGGCGGAGTGAAACCAGCATTCGCGGTCGCCCTCGCACTCCCGCTCCTCCTCCAGCCTCTCCGTGCGCAAACAGACGTCCCGGGCAACAAGGGCTACTACCGATACCCCGCAATCCACGGCGATACCGTTGTTTTCACCTCCGAGGGCGACCTCTGGACGGTTCCAACCTCCGGCGGCAAAGCCCGTCGACTCACCTCGCACCCCGGTGACGAAACCCGCGCCGCAATTTCCCCGGATGGATCGACAATCGCCTACTCCGCCACCTACGAGGGGCCAACCGAGGTCTACACCATTCCCCTCCAGGGCGGCCAGCCACGTCGCCGCACCTTCGACGGCAACGCCTTAGTCGTAGGCTGGACCCCGGACAACAAAATCCTCTTCAAAACCAGATCACTCTCAACCCTGCCCTCCTGGCAGCTCGCCACAATCGACGCGGCCAACAACGTCGTCCAAGTGCCCCTCAGCGAGGCGTCCCAGGGCAGCTGGAGTGCAGGGGAAAACGACAGGTCCCGCCGCCTCTTTTTCACCCGCACCGAATTCCAGGGCAGCATGGCCAAACGCTACCAGGGTGGCACGGCCCAAAACCTCTGGCGCTACGATCCCGGCCGCGAGGCAATTCCGCTCACAGCCAACTGGCCCGGCACCAGCAAGGACGCCATGTGGTGGAACAACAGGGTCTACTTCCTCACCGACCGCGACGGCACCATGAACCTGTGGTCCATGACCGAATCCGGCACAGATCTTCGGCAGCTCGCCAAACACACCGGCTTCGACGCCGACACCCCTGCGCTTTCCAATGGGCGCATCATCTATGCATTGGGTGCGGACCTCCGCCTCTACGACATCGCATCCGGCACCGACCGGCAAATCCCCATCGCCATCGAATCCGACTTCGACAACCTCCGCGAGCACTGGATCAAGAATCCCCTCGAATACACCACCTCCGCACACGTGGCACCCGACGGCGGCCGTGTCGTCATCACCTCCCGTGGACGGGCGTTCGTCATTCCGGTCAAACAAGGCCGCCTCTCCGAAGTTGGGAGCGGCAAGCCCGGCCGAATCCGCGAAGCCCGTTTTGGCTCGGACGGCAAGTCGGTTGTCATGCTGTCCACCGAATCCGGCGAAGTGGAAATCTGGAAGGCTCCCTCCAACGGCACCGGCCCAGCCGAGCAGTTGTCCACAGACGGCACCGTGCTCCGGTGGGAGGCGATTCCCTCCCCCGATGGCAAATGGATCGCGCACCAGGACAAGAATGACCGCCTTTGGCTCCTCGATGCCGCAACCAAGACCGGGAAGCTGATCGGAACCACCACGGCGGGCGATAATTCGGAGCCAAAGTTCTTCAACTTGAAGTGGTCGCCGGACAGCCGCTGGCTGGCTTACGGCAAGGAGGGGGCGAACCTGCTTAGCCGCCTCTATCTCTACAACGTGGAAACCGGCATCGAGACCCCGCTGACCACCGACCGCTACGACAACCGGAATCCGGCTTGGAGCAAAGACGGCAAGTGGCTCTATTTCCTGTCGGACCGCGCACTGTCTTCCGTTGTCAAGGAACCCTGGGGGGCCCGCCAGCCCGATCCGTTCTTCGACCGCCCGGTGCGTATCTATGGAGTCGCCATGCGCAAGGGTCTGCGGCCTCCGTTCCAAGCCCCCGACGAGCTGCATCCGGCTGACGGCAAGGAGACGGACAAGGAGACGGGCAAGGACGACAAACAAAAGGACGCCAAGAAAACCGAAGAAACTCCCAGCGACGCCAAACTCGACATCGATCTCGAAGGCATCGTCGCCCGCCTCCACCAACTCCCCGTTCCCCCCGGAAACTATTCCAGCCTCGCCGCCACCGAAAACCGCCTCTGCTGGATCGACAAAGGCGTTCAGACTGCCGACACCGGTGCCCTCCAGTGCTGGGACGTGAACAGCAAGGGCGACAATCCCGACACGCTCCTTCCCGATGTCCTCGATTTCGAGGTTTCCGGCGACTGGAAGAAGATCATGATCCGCAAAAAGGAGGAGATCCTGGTCGTGGACGCCGCAACCAAGGGCAGCGCCATGGGGGACTCGAAGGTTCTTTCCGACGCCCGCGTCGCCCTGGCCAACTGGACCTTCTCCGTCATTCCAACCGATGAATTCCGTGAAGCCTTCGCCGATGCCTGGAGGCTCCACCGCGACTATTTCTACGACACCAACATGCACGGCGTCAATTGGAAGTTGATGCGGCAGAAATACGGCGAACTCCTCGGGCGCGTGCGCGACCGCAACGAGCTGAGCACCCTGATCGCCGGAATGGTGAGTGAACTCTCGGCGCTCCATACCTTCGTCTTCGGAGGCGATTCGCGGAAAGGAGCCGACGATGTCCAACTGGCCACCCTGGGAGCCCGCCTCTCGCGCGATCCGGCGTCAGGCGGCTACCGTGTGGACCACGTCTATCTCCACGATCCCGACCGTCCGGACAAAATGTCACC
>CAITMP010000248.1 GCA_903893525.1 uncultured Acidobacteriia bacterium
CACCAACTACTCCCCCCCCACGATCTCCCGGAACTTCGAATAGCCAGCCCTGCTCACCGGAATCCTCGACCCGTCCGCCAAGATCGCCAGCCATGTGTCCTTGGTGTTCGGATCAATCCGCGTAATACGCTCCACATTCACGATGTAGCCCCGGTGCACCCGCAGGAACCGCCTAGGATCCAGACCCGACTCCAAACTCGAAATCGTCTGCTGCTTCAGCCAGTTCCGACCCTCGCTGCGCAGCGAAACATAATCGTCCTGAGCCTCTGCGTAGTCGAGTTTGGCCGTTGAGACTACATGGACCCGCGGGCCGTCCTTCACCACCAGCCGCTCCAGAAACTCCCCCGGCCGGCGGGCGGTCAACTTCAAGTCTTTCGGCAAGTCGTTCGGACGGGCTTCGCGGACCCTGTCCCGTACCCGCGATAGCGCCGCGCGGAACCGCTCCGCCGTGAATGGCTTCAACAAGTAATCCACCGCCGCCGCGTCGAAAGCGCGCATGGCGTACTGGTCAAAGGCCGTTACGAACACCACGGCCGAATGCGCATCAATCAATTCCAGAACCTCGAAGCCATCCAACTTTGGCATCTGGACATCCAGGAAAACCACATCCGGGCGGGTTTCGTTTACCGCCTTCACCGCCTCGAAACCGTTGCTGCACTCGGCAACGATCTCGATATCGGGTTCCGCCGATAGATATTCGCGGAGCACGCGCCGGGCGAGTTCCTCATCGTCGGCCATTACGGCCCTGAGGTTGTTCGTGCTTGGCTTGTTCATTCGGATTTTCCCGTGGGCAGAGTCAATGTAACAGCATACGAGCGTTCGTCGGCAACGATTTCGAGACGCGCGGCAGATCCATAGCGCGACTCCAATCGCTCGCGAATGTTGGCCAACCCAATGCCGTTGCGACCACCGGATGGTGCCTCGGGATCGAACGGGTTGGTAATGCGGAACCTGAGCCGGCCCCGTTCGCGGTGCGCGGAAATCCCAATTTCCCCGCCTTCGGCCATCATTGCGATGCCGTGCTTTACCGCATTCTCCACCAGCGGCTGGATCAGGAGCGCGGGCACAGGGCAATCGTCACAGCCGGGATCAACTGCCTGCGCGACCCTGAGGCGCGAACCGAACCGTATTTTTTCCACATCCAGATACATCCGCGAAAGGGCCAGCTCTTCCGAGAAGGGGATAGTGGCCCGTTCCCCAAGCCGGAGCGAGGTGCGCAGGAAGTCCGCCAGACCGATGCACATGCGGCGGGCCTCCGCCGGATCGATCGACGTTAGGGCGGAGATCGAGTTCAGGCTGTTGAAAAGAAAATGCGGATTCACCTGGGCCTTGAGAGCCTTCAGCTGCGCCTCGCGAGCCAACAATTCCGCACGGCGGGAGGCCTCCAGCTCCAACGCCGCGTAGTGCAGAGCAACGGACATCTCGTAGATCAGGAGAACCATCACGAACAGGATCGGAGCCGCCTCGCTCACGCGACGTTCGGCCCCGGGATACGTAGCCGCCCACAGGATTGCTGAAAAGCGTCCGATGAGAATGACGGCACCCGACAGCAGAACAGCCGCCACCATGTGGTTCAGAGCGAGCTTTGAGCCTTTGGCCGACCGAAGCGGGAGGGCCTTGCAGACATAGTAAGGGGCAAGGCAAACGAATGACAGGACTCCAACCGGAAGCGCCATCACCGCTGCGGCTTCGCCAAGGGGCATTCGACCGGAAAAATGCGCAACTACGACCAGAATCGACCCGAAGGGAATCCAAACCGCGATCCACGTCAGAAAACGTCGCCAGTCTCGGAGAATGGGGTGCATGGACCGCCTAGTTTCTGATCACCACGGCACCGAATGCAGTGGCGCCCCGGATCACCAAGGTCGGCATCTCCACACCAGGCTCGGGACGTGGCGGGATCGTCTTGTCCTCGTATGCACCGAAGATCGCCATGCCCTGCAGGTTGAGGCGCCAATTTTCGGGAATCCGGATCTCGACACCTCCGAAGGCGGCATTCGCTTCGATGATGGCAGTGCGGTCCGGTGATGAGATGCCCGCCCGGCGGAGGTCGATCTCAATGCCGCCGAACACCGAATTGAGTTCCCCGCCCTGGAAGTTTGGGGTTTCGATATGGCGCTTGACGGCACTGAAAACCGCGTATTCCATCAGGGTCTCGTATGCGCCCCGTGTCTTGCGGCTGGAGCCGATGGTCACGCCGAACCGGAACCTGTCGTCATTCCGAGTCCTGTCATTCCATCGTCGGCCGAGGTCGCCCAGACTCATCCGCGACATCAGCATGACCACTCCAGCAGCGATCAGGCCCACCGCCCAGATGACGTCGTCATTTACGTGGAGCAGATGGAAATGCCCCAGAATCAGCAGGAGGCCTGCAAACACGCCCGCGCCGGCCCACACTCGGCTGGTGGGACGGTTGGTGCGGAGGAAAAACGCTCCGCTTGCCACCAGCAACGCCAGCGGCCAGAAGATTCCCGCCAGTTCGAAGGGCAGAACATTCAGGTTGTCGATAAACAACAGCGTCCCGCCGACGACGAGCATGAGCCCGAATACCGAGCTCGCACCAAACGTTGCACCGAATCTGGGTTGATCTTCGTTCATTGGACCCTCCGTGAAGCCATCCTGCCCGCCGTTGCCCACAAGTATAGTTCCTCCAAGCCAGTCGCAATCAGCGTAACCGGCCAATAACTCCAAACTCGGATCCCCTGGATCATGCCGGTACCGGTCATGGTCGCAGCAAGCGCGAGCAACACCAGCACCAGTGGGATCATCAGGACGCCGGGGTAGTAGATCTTCATCATGCCTTGAGTTTTCCTGCCTCGATTTCGATGGTAGGTCGGCACGATGGCCCCTGTCGCGTCAAAATCGGCGAATGCCGGTTCCTGATCGGCGAATGCCGAAGACGGGCTACCCATGGCCGTTTGAAAAGGCTTGCCCCGACAACGCATAATAGTCGTTTGTCCCTGTTTGATCGATTTTTCCGCAACTCGGCTGCCGACCAATTGAAACGTCGCATGGATGCCATCCGCAAAAGGCTCCGGCCCGAACCCTACGATTGGTACCAGTTCAATTCCTTCGCCAACCTGACCCAGTTCGAGCAGATTCTGGATGACGGTTTCGAGACTGCGCTCAAGCTCGCGGGCGACGAGCCCGTGGCCGACCTCGGGGCCGGCGACGGCGATGTTTCCTTCCTCTTTGAATCCCGCGGCTGCCAGGTAACCGCGATGGACTGGCCCGGAACCAACGAAAACCGGATGCGCGGAATGCGGCTCCTGAAGCAGGAACTGGGGTCGTCAATTGGAATCCGTCCGGTCGAGTTTGACGACCAGTTCCGCTTGGACGGGGAACGGTACGGCCTGGTTCTAGCCCTGGGCCTGCTCTACCACTTGAAGAATCCCTACTACTTCATGGAACGGATCGCACGGCACGGACGGTACTGTATTCTCTCGACACGCGTGCTGGCGGATGCGAAGTTGGGACCGGTGGCGGAATTGGTTCGGGAGCGCCAGTTCCTCAACGATCCCACAAATTTCTGGTTTTTCTCCGAAGCCGGTATCCGACGCCTGCTGGACCGCTGCGGTTGGGACATCATCCGGGAAAACATAACCGGAGACGGCGTTGACAACCGCTTTTTCTGCGTCGCCGAGAGCAGGATCGCGAAAACCCAGCCGACAATCCGGTTGGTCAGTGGCTGGCACCCGATCGAAAACAATGCCTGGCGCTGGACCTCAGCCGAATCCATTTCGATTGTGGAAAACACTTCCGGTGCCAACATTTTCGAATTCCGCTTCCATGTGACTCCCGGCCGCGTAGTGACCGTACAGGCCGACGTAAACGGTCAAATGCTGCCCCAAAGGCAATTCGGGAGCGGAGACCACACGTATTCGGAATCCATTGCACCGGCGGGCGACAGAAACAACGTCCGCATCCGGATTGGCGGTACAGTGCGGGACGAAACCGACCGCGAATTGGGAGTTGTGGTTGCACTCCCCCTTTCGACGGTGCTGGACGACGAATCCGGCATCCGTCTGCTGGGCGGTACCCGGCCACCATCCAGCGCGCCGAATCAGCTATGATGGCGTTGTGAATCGCCGCAACTTCCTCCATGTGACTGGTCTCGCCGCCACAGGCGCAGCCCTCGCCCCAAGCGCCTTTGCCAAGACCCGTGACATCCACAAGGCCATCATGTACGGCACTGTCTCCCTGGGGGACAGGAAGGACGCCTCGGTTCTCGAGAAGTTCCAGGCCGTGAAGGCGGCAGGCTTCGAGGGGATCGAACCCATGAGCCACATGTCCCAAACCGAAGTTCTGGATGCGTTCAAGGCCACCGGATTGAAGGCGGCCAGCGTTTGCTGCAATACCCATTGGAAGCAGACCTTGTCCGATCCCGACGCTGCGGTGCGCAAGGCCGGACTGGCTGGTTTGGAGCAGTCCCTGAAGGACGCCAAGGCCTACGGGGCGACCTCGGTGCTGCTGGTCCCTGGAACGGTCACCAAGCAGGTTTCGTACGCGGACGCCTACAAACGGTCACAAGCGGAAATCCGGAAGGCGATCCCCATGGCCAAGGACTTGGGCGTCAAGATCGCAATCGAGAACGTCTGGAACCAGTTCCTGCTGAGTCCGTTGGAGGCCGTGCGCTTCGTGGACGAATTCGAGAGCCCGTGGGTCGGCTGGCACTTCGATATCGGCAACGTCGTCAACTTCGGCTTTCCCGAACAGTGGATCCGGCTGCTGGGCAAACGCATCGTCAAGATCCACGTGAAGGAATACAGCCGCAAAAAGCGCGACAAGGAAGGTCCCTACGCGGGCTTCAAAGTTCCATACCTCTCGGGGGACAATGACTGGCCAGCTGTGATGGCCGCGCTTGACGAGGTCGGCTACACAGGCTGGGGCATCGCCGAGCAAGACGGATCCAACTCGCTGGAGGGGATGAAAACCCTCGCGGCCGGGATGGACCAGATCTTCGCCAGCTAGAATTTTTTGAGCAACGGGCCGCCAAAACCAAGCACCTTCAGCTTGGTTTTGCCGTCGGAGAGCGCCACGCTGGTCTTGTACGGTCCGACCAGGATGTGGTACAAGTTGTCCGGCATCAGGTGCAGAATCACCGGAAGCTTGGCGTCGCGCAGCGTTTTCACCACGCCATCGGCGTCGGCCTTCTTCGAATAGGCAACTACTTGCCAATAGGATGACTCGGCTTGGGGTTTGGACAGCGCGCCCCCCGAGTCTGCCTCCGTTGCCACCCGGTACTCTTTTGGTGCCGGTTCAACAGCGGGTTTGGATTTGTCCGAAACGGATTTCTCCGTCTCCGCAATAGTTGACGGTGTGGACACCTGTTCAGATGGTGCGGGCTGTGTGGCAGCCGGACTGTCCGGCACAGGTGCCGGCGACGGATCCGTCTGCGCTGCCTCCTCGCGTCTGCCGTCAGGCTGCTTGCGCTGCCCCGGTTCAATCACCGGTGGCGTACCGTCGGCCATCGCCGAAACGGGTTTGGTCGAATTCCGACCGATCATGTAGCCCATCGCGAAGACCACGCCGCACAGCGCGACCACCACAAAGAACAGACTAACCAGTTGCTTGTTTCCGAGAATCAGTTCCTTCTCGCCGTCACCTTGGCTCATGCTTCCTCCAGTCTATCGGGTTCTCCCGTCCAAGCGGCCGGCTCGCGATTGAGTTTGTTCCTTCGGGCCCGTACCGCGGTTGCTAGGAGAAACGTGGAAAGCGGGGCCACTACGGAGGCGACCGCCAATGCCAGCCATCGGTTGATTCCCGGGGAATCCATCAGCATAACCAAGCCGTTGTACATCCAAACGACGCTGAAGAAGGACCACCCGATTCGTAGCGGCGGCTTGCATTGCAAACAAATCGTCAATACCGACAGACCCAGGAGCAACAACCCTTTCCCCTGCAGCGGATGTCTCGATAAGCCCCAACACCCCAGAATCAGCAGCGCGGACCCTCCGGTTCCAGCCCAGATCCTACCCGGTCCGCAGAACTCCGCATAGACGCCGAACAGGCCAACCACCAGCAAAGCGAGGGCTAAGTTCGGACTTGCCGCGAGTAGGCTGCCTATATTCAAGCTGCCGTTATGCAGTGGATAAAACATTTTTTCGTCTGTTTGTAACGTTGTCCGTTTTACAATAGAGGAGTAATGCCTACCAAAAAAGAAGCAACACCCGTCCTCTCGGCCAAAGCAACGAAGCCCGCGAAAACAGCGAAGACAGCCAAAGTCGCCGAAACCGTAGTGGCGGCGACCAAGTCAACAGCCGCCCCAACCGCAAAAACTCCCCGCGTCACCAACTCCAAGCACAGCAAGATTTCGCCCTCCTCCCCAGCCGCCGCGCCGGAAGCCCCTGTCGTCGCCCCTGTCGCGGGAATCGTCGCAGCAAATCCACAGGAAATCATCGCCGCGTTGGCCTATGGCTACTGGGAGTCACGTGGATTCCAAGGTGGCAGCGATCTCGAAGACTGGTTCCGCGCCGAAACCGAGTACCGCGAACGGCACGCATAGTCTCTAGTATTTCCGCAACACCGCGAGCAGCCGGCCTTGGATTTCAACGTCCTGGGCCGGTACGCGAATTGGACTCATCGACGAGTTTGCGGGCTGCAACCGGATCATGTCCCCGGGTTCCCGGTAGTATCTCTTCAAAGTAGTTTCCGTGCCTTCCACCAAGGCCACCACTGTGTCGCCATCCCTCGCCGTTTCCACTTTTTCCACCAGAATCATGTCGCCATCGCAGATATGGTCGTCGATCATGGAAGAGCCTCTCACCCGCAACGCGTAAGTAGTCTTGTTGCCCACGAAATCGCCAAAGCTGAGCGTAGCCTTCTCCTCGAACGCAACGACTGGAACGCCCGCGGCGATGGACCCCAGCAACGGTACCTCCAAAGGACGCGTGGGTCTGGCACGGCGTTCCTCCTGAAGAAACTTGGGCGCAACTTCAATGGATCGGCTCTGATTCGGCGACCTTCGCACATACGCCTTCTTCTCCAGCGAGGAAATATGTTTGTGAACCGTCGCGATGGAGGCAAGGTTCAGCCCCCGCGCAATCTCCTCGTAGCTGGGACTGTGGCCGTTGTCCACCTGGTATGAGGCGATGAAACGGATCACTTCCTGCTGTCGCGGCGTAAGGGGCATTTGCCTCTATCGTAGGCGAACAAAAGGAGAAATGCAAGCGAAAAATTTAAGCTGCGAAAGGATTCAGATCCTGAGTTCGTAACCCGCCGCCGCCAAGCCCGCGATAATGCCGTCCCGGATCGCGAGGATCTCCGGGGTGGACAGCGTCCTGTTGGCCGCCCCGACAACAACCCGGAACGAGACACTCTTGCTGCCTTCCTGCAGCGGCGGGCCTTCGTATTCGCGGACGTACTCCACCACCTCCGCAAGAGGACCGGCCAGACTCCGGATTTGGCGCTCCAAGGCACCTGCGGGCTCGCGCGAAGCCGCTACCACGGAAAGGTCGAAGGCCGAGGTCGGAAAGCGCCTGACCGCCGTGTACTTCAAGACAGCGGGTGCAAGCTCCTGCACGAGGGCGAGGTCGAGATCCAGGACTGCGGCCCGCCCGGCTTCCACCAAGTGCGGATGCAATTCGGCCAAGCGTCCAATCTTGGTGTCATGCCAGAAAATGTCGGCCGCGCGGGTCGAGTGCTCGAACGATTCCGCCGCCGCAGCCCGGACCTCAAGCCCCGGAGCCAGGAATTGCGCCACCCGCTTCAGCTCCAGCAATCCAGCACGTCCGTCGTCCTTCGCGTAAAGCGCAAGCATCACATGCGCTCTCTCGATTGGTTTGGCGTCCTGCTGCCTGTGGATCTCGTGGCCCACCTCAAAAATGCGGAAGTGGTCGAAGTGCCTGGAGTTCTCCACAATGTTCCTGTGGATGCCCGGGATCAGCGATGTCCGCATCAACTCCTGGCCGGCCGCGATCGGGTTCAGCACCCGGAGGTGGTCCTCCGGCTTCAAGCCGAAACGGCGGGCCTCCCCCTCGCTGATGAAGGAGTAGTTGGAGACTTCGGTGAAGCCCTCGGCAGCCATCGTGCGCTTGACGTGCCGCAGAAACTCGCGGGCCGGGGGATCGTAGGTTGGCGCGCACGGCACCATCGGCGGCGTCGGCGGGAAGGAATCGTAGCCCATCATCCGGCCCACCTCCTCCACCAAATCCTCGGCCATGGCAACATCCTTCGTCGCCCGCCATGTGGGCGGCGTGACGTTGAAGTCCGAATCCACGTCGAATTCCAAGCGCTCCAAAATCCGGCGGACCTCGGCGGCATCCATCGGTCGGCCCAGCTTGCGCCCGAGCCAATCGAGGTTCAGCGGGATCGCGGCCGGCTCTGCCAAGAGCCCGCAGCAATCCGCAAGTCCACCCACCAGCCGGATACCGGGTGACAGAATCGGCAGTAGTTCCAACGCCCTCGCCAGTGCCCGGACCGTGTTCCGCGGGTCCTGCGCCTTCTCAAAGCGCATCGAAGCATCCGTGCGCAGTTTCAAAGCCGACGAAGTCTTGCGGACGGACGACGCTTGGAAGCTCGCGCTTTCCAGCACAATCGTGGTCGTGGTCCCGGAAATCGCGCTGCCATCCCCGCCTATAACCCCGGCAATGGCAATTGGCCCCGAGCCATCCGCAATCACTAGGTTCGCCGGTGTCAGCTCATAGGTCTCATCGTTTAGCGCGAGGATCGACTCACCCTCCCGCGCCGGCCGCGCGTAGATCGTCGGTCCCACCAGCTTCTCGCGGTCGAAGGCGTGCATCGGTTGCGCCAGCTCCGCCATGATGAAGTTGGTTAAATCAACGATGTTGTTGATTGGATTCAGCCCGACCGCCATCAAACGCGCCTGCAGCCACAACGGAGATGCCTGAACCGTCACATTCTCAAACACCAGCGCCGAATAGCGCGGGCAGAGCGAGAAATCCTCAACCTGAACCTCGACCGGCCAGCTTGGAGTGGGCAGCCGCGACATGTCCACCACATCGCGCAACGCATGCCCGGTAATCGCGGCTACCTCGCGCGCCATGCCATGGTGACCCCAAAGGTCCGGACGATGTGTAATCGACTTGTTGTCAATTTCAATCGCGTGGTCGAGAGCTGGAATCCCCTCCGACCCGTCGAGTTCCACAATCCCGTCGTGGTCTTTATTGATGTCTAGTTCCGCAGCCGATGCCAGCATCCCGTCGCTCAGCACGCCGGAAACGTTCTTCACGCCCAGCGGCACATAGATCGTCGCCAAGCCCGCGCGGCAATTGGGCGCACCGCAAACAACGGTCTTGATGCCGTAAGGACCGGCGTCCACCAGTGCTTTCTGGTTGTGGTAACCCGGAATCGCCTCGGCCTCAAGTACTTGGGCAACGACTGCACCCTCCCGCAAGGGGCCGACTTTCTCCACCCCGTCGCACTCGGCCGTCTTCATCGTGATCAGCCGTTCCAAGCCTTCGGCCGGGATGTCGAGGGTGGGGACGAACTCCTTGATCCAGTTGTACGAGAACTTCATGCGAATTGCCCCAGAAACCGCAGGTCGCCGGACTGCAGCCAGCGGATGTCGTCAATCGCGTAGCGCATCATCACCAGCCGGGTAAGGCCCAAACCGAAAGCGAAACCATTCCACTCCTTCGGGTCGATGCCGCTGGCGCGCAGCACATGCGGATTCACCAAGCCGCAGGGCAGCAGTTCCACCCAACCGCTCTGTTTGCAAACCGGGCAACCCGGGCCGCCGCAGATCAGGCACCGGATGTCGAGTTCGAAGCCGGGTTCGACGAACGGGAAGAACCCGGGACGCAAACGCACGGTGACCTCGCGGTGGAAGATCGCCGTCAGCAGCGTCTTCATGAAATAAATCAGGTTGCCAACCGACACGTCCTTGTCGATCATCATCCCTTCCAGCTGGTAAAAGGTATGCTCGTGCGACGCATCCACGGACTCGTTGCGGAATACCCGGCCCGGCGCGATCATCTTGAGCGGCGGCCCCAGTTTCTCCATTCCCCGTACTTGGACCGGCGAGGTGTGGGTCCTGAGCAAGTGGTGGCCTTCCAGCCAGAACGTATCCTGCATGTCCCGCGCCGGATGGTCCGGCGGGATGTTCAGGGCATCGAAGTTGTGGTGCTCGGTCTCCACTTCCGGGCCGTCCAAAACCGAAAAACCCATCGACCGGAACAGATCCTCGATCTCCCATTGGATTTGGGTCACCGGGTGCAGAGCACCCCGCTTGGGCCCCGGTGCGGGCACCGTCAAGTCCAGCCATTCGGCGTCGAGCCGTGCCGCCAGAGCCTCCGATTCGAACTTCGCCTTCAGCGCGTCGTACGCGCCCTCCAGCGACTGCTTGGCGGCATTGATGAATTTGCCGCGCTGCACGCGCTCCTCGGACGTGAGCTTTCCCATGTCCTTGGAAAGTTGGGCCAGCACGCCCTTGCGTCCGAGAACGTCCACGCGTACGGCTTCGAGGTCGGCCAGATTGGCCGAAGAGTGTATGCGCTCCAGCGCGGTGTCGACAAGTTCGGTCATGGAATTTTGAAACCCTACGCCGGCAACCAGATCCGCTGCGCCCCGCCGAGCTCCAAGCCCAGATGGTTGATGTAGAACAGGAGCACCGTTTCCGGGTGCTTGGCCTTGAACTGTTCGAACACGCGCGTCTCCCAGCCATCGGTCAGCTGGGTTTTGGCGTCGACGTCTTTTTCGAAGAAGCCCTGCTGGTGGGGAATGGCGAGCGCATCCAGCACCTCCATGATCATGTCGAGGTGCGCCACCAGGATCGCCTGCGCAAGGTCCGTGGCAAACTCCTGGTCGCCCGCTTCAAGCCGCTTCAGGAACCTCGGCCCGCAGGCCCGAAGGTTCTCGGTGTTCAGCTTTTGGAGGTGTGTGCGGATTTTGAACCGCTCATACAACTGGTAGGTGCGCAGTTTCCCGATGGAAATCGCGCGCAGCAGCTGCTTCAGGCGCTCCTCGCCCAGTTGCAGAAAAACGCCGGTAAGCTCCATAAAAGCTTAGGTTAACACGCGGGGTGGAAATGGAGGGCTGGGGCGAAGGGAAAGCGAAGGAGCTCCCAAGCGTCCGATCCGGGTCTCTTGGTAAGTTCGGGATGGGGGGACTTCCGATTCCGGGAACAGAGTGCTTGATCCAGGTTGTAGTTCTATCTTGGATTGAGGCCCAATTGACCGCTATGATTGAAATCCTCCACGTCGGCCAGATGTATTCCAACGAAGAGATCTTCCGCTCGCTTGGCGGCGGCAATGCAGCCGGGATACGGTTCCAGCTGGGCAAGAACCGCCAGCCGATCCGGGCCGGCCTGATGACTTCAGACCCCGGCATGCACGTGGCGGGCGAGAATCCGTACTACGACCGGCTCGAGGACTGCATCTTGGCCTACACGGCCAAGGGCAAGCTGGGTGAACAGGCGCTCACAGGGATGAATGCCCGTCTGACGGAACAAGGCGGGACCGACTATCCCGTACATGGCTTTTCGTTGATCGCCAATCGGAAAAACAAGGCCGTTGGACCGAAGCGCTGGCGCGATCTCGGCCTATTGCAGTACTTGCGGCACTATCCGGAATTTCAAGCGGACGCAAACGGGAAGGTCAGAAAGGTGTGGCTGTTCGAGCTGCGCGTCCATTCGAGCCACGACACGGTTCCGGTCCAGCAAGACGCCGAGATCGCAAAGGCTATTTACGCCGAGGCTCGCAGGATTGAAGCGGCGATCCCCGAGGACGACGAAATCGTCCGTGAAGATGCCAGGCCTTCCGGCCACAGCTTCCAGAGGACCGAAGCCGTTCGCACCAAGCTCTTGGAATTAGAGCCGCGGCGATTCGAATTGTTCGTCAGGGACTTGCTTCTGCACTGCGGCTTTCTCGACGTCTGCGTTACGAAATACAGCGGTGACGGCGGTGTTGACGTGAACGCGAGAACAGGCTCCCGAAATTGGCTGTTCGAACACACGATGGTCCAAGTGCAGGCAAAGCGGTGGCGACACTCTGTCGGGCGGAGGGAGGTTGCGGAATTGCGTGGAAGTCTTCAGCCATTGGCACGAGGCGCAATCCTTACCACTAGCTATTTCTCCAAGGCCGCCATCTCGGAGTCGGCGGCTGATGGAAAGAGCCCAATCACCCTTGTTGACGGCACAAGGCTTTCACAAGTCGTACTGGACGAGGGGTTTCCCCTTCTGACGTAATGAGGACTAAGTATGGAGGCCACGCCCGGCGCACCAGCTCCCCCCACACACAATCCCCGCAAAAACAGCAACTTGGCACCATACGGTACAATCGGAAGTTTGGGCGAAAGTAAGGCAAAACTACAACTGGCATGAGCAACATCGTAATTTTGGGCGCACAGTGGGGTGACGAGGGCAAAGGCAAGCTGGTCGACATGCTGGCCGGCCGCTTCGACTACATCGTTCGGTACCAGGGAGGCCACAACGCCGGCCACACCATCTGGATCGGGGACCGCAAGTTCGTCCTCCGACTGGTGCCCAGCGGCATTCTCCGCGACGGCAAGACCGCCGTCATCGGCAACGGACTCGTCGTCGATCCACTCGCATTGCTTGAGGAAGCCGAACAGCTCCGAGCCGCCGGCATCGACGTCAACCTCCGGCTGAAGATCAGCAACCGCGCGCAGGTACTGCTGCCGTCACACCGCCTGGTGGAAAAAATCTCCGAGGCCGTGCCCGGCAAAGTGGCCATCGGGACCACACTCCGCGGCATTGGCCCCTGTTATGAGGACAAGGCAGGCCGGCGCGGCATCCGCATGGCCGACCTCATGGACGCTGAATATTTCCCCGAGGCCGCCCGCCAAGTGATTGCCGACCACGTGACCCGCGCCCGCGCGTTCGGCGTCATGGACGAGGTCAACCCCGACCAGATCATCGCCCAATACCTTGCCGCCGCCGAGAAGCTGCGTCCACTCGTCTGCGACACAGCGTATCTACTAAAGGGCGCCATGCAGTCGGGAAAGAACCTGCTGTTCGAGGGTGCACAGGGCACCATGCTCGATCTGGACCACGGCACCTATCCCTTCGTGACCTCGTCCTCAGCATGCGCGGGCGGAGCCTCCACCGGTACCGGTGTCCCCCCCACCAAGCTGGACGCCGTGATTGGCGTTTCGAAGGCCTACATCACGCGCGTCGGCGGCGGGCCATTCCCAACCGAGGCGCTGGACGCCGCCGGGGACCTGATCCGCAATCGTGGCCACGAATTCGGCTCCGTAACCGGCCGCCCCAGGCGCTGCGGCTGGTTTGACGCCCCGCTGCTGAAGTACTCTGCAACCTTGAACGGTTTTGAGACCATGGTCCTGACCAAACTCGACGTCCTCGATGAGCTCGAAAAAATTCGGGTTTGCGTCGGCTACAAGATCGGCGGCCATGTCACCACCGAGATGCCCGCAACCGTGCGCGAATTGGCCAAGGCCGAACCGGTGTACGAGGAATTGCCCGGGTGGATGTGCTCGACCGAGGGAATTTCGGACTGGGACGCATTGCCCAGCCGTGCCAAAGACTACGTCCAATTTTTGGAGAAGCTTACCGGAGTCGAAGCGGGCTGCGTCTCTACCGGCCCCGAACGGACCCAAACCGTGGTCCGTGCGGGATCGATTTTCGCCGGCTTGATGGGGTAGGCTTCCCCGCCGCTAACTACCTGAGCTGACTGCGGCCATTACCCCGGCCCACGTCGCCCGAATACTCGTAGCTGGACGACTGCACCTGACCCGTGCGCGTCCCGACCACACACGAATACGCAAGGTCGCGCGACTCCCCGCGGTCTCTTGCGTTCCCCCGGCCCCGGATGGTTTCGCGCTCCGGGCTTTCCCCGAGCCGCTCCACTTGGCCCTCGAAATCAAGATAAGCGTCGCGCCTGTTCCGGCTCAGAAAGCGCTGCCGGACACTCTCCTGGCAGGCCCGGACGTCATCGAAAAACGGTGCCGGTGCTTGCTGAATATTGCCTTCCGCCATCCAGGTCACTTCAAAAGCGTAGTGGTCCCCACCGCCCTGCTCGTCATTGATCGCAAACACCGCAGTGAAATTGTTCATGCGGCTAGGTTGCTGGACCATATTGACGGGATTGCGCCCCGCTGTCTGGCGTAGCTGAAAGTCTCGGATCGAATTATACGGAAGCGGGTGGCTGCAGCTGCTGCCTTCGTCGTAACTTCTACCGCCCTCCAGCGTCCGCAC
This sequence comes from uncultured Acidobacteriia bacterium, assembly GCA_903893525.1. Lineage (GTDB taxonomy): Bacteria > Acidobacteriota > Terriglobia > Bryobacterales > Bryobacteraceae > BOG-234. Next base: position 14,135 of record CAITMP010000248.1, read on the forward strand.
GGAAATCCCTTCGCCACGGAGACGCAACTCGGCATGGTGGTCAACCCAAACCCGCATCTCGCAGCGGCCTTCCCGAACCCTCGGATCCCACCCTGGCCGCCGCCCCAAGCGAAGTTGGTTGTCCATCTGGGCGAAGCAGCCTCCCGCAAACAGGAATGCGCAGGCAATAATCGAAAACCTTTGGTGTCTCATGGTAGTTCCTCGCAGTCCATCCATGCACGCCAGTGGCCGGACACTCCTTCCTACTTCTTCCGCTTCTTCTTCGGCGGCTCCACAATCGAAAACTGCAACTTTCGGTCCAGCGGATCGCACCGGTCCAAAGTCACCCGCACTCTATCCCCGATTGAAAACTCCCGCCGCGTACGCTGTCCTATGATCTTCCGTACATTCTCGTGGTACATGTAGTGGTCGTCCGGCAGGGTGTCGATAGGGATCAGCCCCTCCACGAACAAGTCCGCCAACTCCACGAAAGCTCCATACCTCGCCGTGCTGATGATCAGTCCGTCGAACTGCTCGCCCAACCGGCTCTCCATGAACTTGGCCTTCTTCCAAGCCACCAGCTCCCGTTCCGCGTCCGCCGCCCGGCGCTCGTTGATGGAACACTCCTCGGCGATCGCCTTGATCTCCTCGTCGCTGGAATACGTCTTGTGCGCCAACGACGCAGCCAAGAGCCTGTGCACGATCAAATCCGGATACCTGCGGATCGGCGAGGTGAAATGCGTGTAGTGGGACGCCGCCAGCGCGTAGTGGCCCGTATTATCCGCCGTATACCGGGCCTGACGCAGCGACCGCAGCATCAGGAAGCTCAGAATCCGCTCCTCCGGCTTGCCATCGATCTTGGCCACCAGCCTCTGGTAAGCCTTCGAAGGCACCGGATTGGCCGCCGGCAGCACAATATCCTTGTACACCTTCTTCCCCTCGGCCTTCTTCTCCTTATACCGGACCTTCGTCACCGGCACAGCCCCGATCCCCAGCGAGTACCCGAATTGGATCGCAATCTCCTCGAACTCCAGCACCCGCTTCGGGTCCGGCTCGTCATGCGTCCGGAAAATGGCGGGGAGACCGGTATTTTCCAAGTGCTCCGCCACCGCCTCGTTCGCCGTCAGCATGAACTCTTCGATGATCCGGTGGGCGATGTTGCGCGCCCCGCGCCCGATGCCGATCATCTCGCCGAATTCGTCGAACTCGATTTGGGCCTCGGGCAGGTCGAAATCGATGGAGCCCCTTCGGTACCGCTTTTTCGTCAGGATTTCCGCCAGCTCCTGCATGGTGCGGAAGCGGTCCACGAAGGCCGCATAGCGATCGACCTGTTCCGGGTCGCCCTGCAGGACATTGAAAACATTCGTGTACGTCATCCGTTCGGCCGACCGGATCACACCCCGGCAGAATTCCACCCCACGAATCTCACCCTGGCGATCCAGTTCGATCAGCGCCGACATCACCAGTCGGTCCTCGTGAGGCACCAGCGAGCAGATGTTGGTCGAAAGCTCGTGCGGCAGCATGGGTACGGCCCGGTCAGGGAAGTAAACGCTGGTGCCACGCAAGCGGGCCTCGGTGTCAATCGGGCTGCCCGGCTTCACGTAGTGGCTAACGTCGGCAATGTGGACTTGGAGTGCGAAATTGCCGTTGTCGAGCTTGTCAACCAGCACTGCATCGTCGAAATCGCGCGCGGTCTCGCCATCAATGGTGACGATGGGAAGGTCGCGGAAGTCGCGCCGTCCCCGCATTTCCTGGTCCGACACGGTGGATTCGACCCTACGGGCCTGGTCCAGCACCTCGACCGGAAACCGGTTCGGCAGATGGTGCTTGCGGATGATGATTTCCACATCGATGCCGAAATCGTCCGGATGGCCGAGCACCTCCACCACGCGCCCCACCGGATAGCCCTCGCTGTGCCGGTCGGGCGGAGCGGCGTACTCCAGAATCTCCGCGTTCACGATCATGCCGTCGAGATCGCTGGGGTCGGTGATCTCAATGGCCTTGACGCCGATCCGGTCCTGTTCCGGTGCGGCCTCCGGGATTGCCATCTCCAACGGAATCTCGATCCAGTCCTTGATGCGCTCGTCGTGCGGCACCACCCACATGCCGCGCCGGGTGATGCGGAATTCACCCACCACGGTCGGATGCGCACGCCGCAACACCCGGATGACCGCGCCCTCCACACGCCCCGCCGGGCCCCGGTTGGACGAAACGCGCTCCAGCCGGACCACCGCCCGGTCGCCGTGCATGGCACCGTTGATCGCGTCTCGGGCTAGGTAGACGTCGCCGGAGGTACCGGGAATCGGCCGGTCCGGCACCAGAAAGCCAAATCCTTCCCGGTGGATGCTGACGCGGCCCGCGGCGAATTCGCTGCCGCCCGAAGTCGATGCATAGTGCCCGGCGTTCAGTTCGAGGATGTCCCCGCGAGCGCCGAGCTTGTCCAGCATGGCTTCGAGCCGGTCGCGCTCCTCCCCGCCACGCAGCCGGAAATCGCGGAACAGGTTCTTAAGACTCGTCCTGCCCTGGCGCTGTTTCCGGATGTGGTCCAACAGCTCGAATTCGGTCATTACTATTTATGATAGTGTCGCGTCATAATAGGTACGATGCGAATCGCACATCTTCTCGTTCCAGCGCTGCTGGTCTCCGGCATGGCCGCCCTCGCCCAGGCTCCCACGGCACCCAGGAAGCCGGCTCCGACAACCAAGAACTTCAAACTGTCCGGCCAAGCCGCGGCGACGGTCACTATCGAAATTTACACGGACTACGAGTGCCCCCACTGCCGAAAGCTGTATTTGGAGACGATGCCGGAAATCGAGGCCAAGTACGTGAAGACGGGCAAGATACAGGTCCTACACCGCGACTTCCCCCTGCCCGGCCACCAGTATTCCAAGCTGGCCGCCCGCTATGCCAATGCGGCGGGGCAGATGGGGCAATACGAAAAGGCAGTCACGCAGATTTTCACCACACAGGCCGATTGGTCCCAAAACGGCAATCTCGACGGAGCAATGGCAAAGGTCTTCGCCGCGGGCGAGATGGTCAAGATCCGGGAGATTGTGAAGAGCGACGCGCACTTGGACGATTCCGTCACAGCGGATTTCGAAATGGGTCGCAAGGATTCGCTGACCGAGACGCCCACGATTATGGTGGTCAAAGGTGGCAAGCGCGAGAAGATCAGCGGATTCATGCCCCCAAATATCCTGGGCAGCTATCTGGACCAGGTCATCGCCCGTAAATAAAGGACGCCAAACATGAAAAACAGTCTCATTCCAGCCTCGGCGGCCATCGCCCTCTTCGCACTGTCCCTTGCCGCCGCGCCCCCAACCGTCCCTGGGAAAAACTACAAGCTATCCGGCAATCCCGCGGCGGCCATGACCGTGGAAGTTTACACCGATTACGAATGCCCGTCCTGCAAGAATCTTTATATGCAGGTTCTGCCGAACCTGACCGCGGAATACGTGTCGACCGGCAAGGTCCAGCTCCTGCACCGCGATTTCCCGTTGGACATGCACAAGTTCACCCGTATCGCCACCAAATACGCCAACGCGGCCGGCCAGATGGGCAAATACGACGTGGTGGCCAAGCAGATTTTCGCCACCCAGTCCGAATGGGCACCGGACGGCAAGGTCGATGTGGCTGTCGCCAAGGTTCTGACTGCAGCCGAGATGACCAAAATCCGCGAAATTGTGAAATCCGATACCCACTTGGATGACACCGTTACAGCGGACTTGGCGCAAGGTGGCAAGGACGCCGTAAACCAGACTCCGACCTTGATCATCGTGCGCAACGGCAAGCGGACGAAGATCGACGGGTTCCTGCCATACCCGGTTCTGAAGAGCTACATCGACCAACTTCTCTCCAAATGAAGCCCGCCTATTGGAAATGGTTGCTGCTGGCCGGCCGCTTGGGATTGGCTTTGATTTTTCTCGCCGCCGGAATCGCGAAACTGCGTGAACCATGGGCCCAGTTCGCCGTTTCCCTATACGGGTTCAAGCTGCTGCCGGACGACATGCTGGAGCCGATCGCGAAGACCTTGCCTTGGGCCGAGGTTGCCCTCGGCGTGGCGATCCTTTCCGGCATTTGGCTGCGCTGGTTTTCCCTGCTCGCAAGCCTGATCATCACCCTGTTTCTGGCCGTGCTGATCCGCTCGTTGGCTATGGGTCTGCAGGTGGATTGCGGCTGTTTCGGGTCCGGGGAAGCCTTGGGACCGATGACGATCGTCCGCGATAGCTCCATGCTGGTCCTCGGTACCGCAGTTACTTTCGGTGCCTTCCGCATGCACAAAACCGATACCGTAAAATAGAGTCCAGATGCGTACCCTCGCCACACTTCTAGCCACCGCGATGCTGTCAACTGCAATCCTCGCAGGGGCGACTCTCCCCCGCAAAGCCCCGGAATTTGTCATCCAGTCTCCGAATGGGAAGCAGACCCTTCTGTCCAGCTATCGCGGCAAGGTTGTGGTGATGGCATTCATGTTTACCACCTGCTCCCATTGCCAGCACACGGCGGGCGTGCTGTCCGCAGTGCAGAAGGAGTACGAGTCCAAGGGTGTCCAAGTACTCGGCGGCACTTTTGACAAGGACGCACCACAGCAAGTGGAGCAGTTCAACAGGATGTTCGGCGTGACATACCCGTGCGGATTCACGACGCCTAAAAACGTGCTCCAGTTCCTCCAGATCCCGGAGAACGACCCCTACTTTGTGCCCATCCTTGTTTTTATCGACAAGGCGGGCAACATCCGTTCGCAGTACATCGGCGACGAGAAGTTCCTCGACAAGCAGGAAGTCAACATCCGGGCCGAAATCGACAAACTGCTCAAGGGTGGATCTGCCACTCCGGCCCCCGCAGCTGCAGCCAAGAAGTCGGCTCCAAAGCAGTGAGCGATTCCGCACTCGCGCGGGGCTTGGCCACCACCGTCTGCGGCATCCATTTCCGGAATCCCGTCCTCGCCGCATCGGGGACGTTTGGCTACGGCGCGGAATTCGAGTCGCTGGTCGACCTGAATTCCATGGGCGGTATCGTGGTCAAAGGCCTCTCCCGCGAGCCGATCCAAGGCAATCCCCCGCCCCGTCTTTGGGAAGCGCGGGCAGGAATGATCAATTCCGTCGGCCTCCAGAATGTCGGGGCACGGGCATTTGTGGCAGGGAAACTGCCCAAGCTCCGTAAATTCTCCACCCCGATCATCGCCAACGTTTTCGGCTATGCCGCCGAGGACTACATCGAAACCATCCGCATTCTGAATGACGCCGAGGGTTTGTCAGCCTACGAGTTGAACGTATCCTGCCCGAACACCAAACACGGTGGACTTGCATTTGGAGCTGACGAATCGGCACTACCGGATCTGGTATCCAAGGCCAAAGCGGCATCCAAGCGGCCACTCATCGTCAAACTCTCACCGAACGTTGCCACCATCGAGCCGTTTGCCCGGATTGCGGAATCGAGCGGTGCCGACGCAATTTCGCTCATCAATACCTTCGTCTCGCTCGCGGTTGACGTGAAGACCCGCAAGCCACGCATCGGTGCAGGTTTCGGCGGACTTTCTGGACCGGCCATCAAGCCGATCGCGCTCCGCATGGTGAACCAGGCCGCGAAGGTGGTCAACATTCCCGTCATCGGAATCGGCGGCATTGCATCCGGCGAGGACGCGGCGGAATTCCTGATTGCCGGAGCCAGTTTGGTGGAAGTGGGGACTGCGACCTTCTGGGATCCGGCTGCGCCGGTCAAGATCGCGCGGGAACTAGGCGGGATGCTGCGGGAGCTGGGTGTTTCGAGAGCTTCAGAATTGGTGGGGACGCTGAAATAG
>CAITMP010000249.1 GCA_903893525.1 uncultured Acidobacteriia bacterium
GATCTGAACGGCGACGGCAAGCTCGACCTCGTCACCGGCAAGCGCTATATGGCCCACAACGGCAACGACCCAGGCGAGCGGGAACCTGTCGGCCTGTACTGGTACGAATACCGGAAGGATTCGAGAGGTGCTGTCGCTGGAGGGGGCGTGGAATGGATCCGCCACATCGTCGATTACGGTGGCCGTATGGGCGGCGGCATGCAAGTCGTGGTCAAGGATCTGGACGGCGACGGCGACTTGGACATCGTCAGCGGCGGCAAAGCAGGCCTCTTCTGGGCCGAAAACCTGACGAAAACCCCGCGCCGCTGACGTTATGAACCCCGTCCGTCGAGCCTGGTTCTCAACAGTCGCCAACTTCCTGCTTCACGGGATCATCGTCGCAACGTGGGTCTCCCGAATTCCGGCGATCCAGTCCCGCACCGGCCTGAATCCGGCGCAGTTCGGCTTGGCGCTGCTGGGATCGGCGCTGGGTTCGGTCCTGTCGATTCCGGTCTGCGGATTTCTCGTGACCAAGTTCGGAAGCTCCCGCATCACGCTGGCCACGGCCATCGGCTTCTGTCTAACGCTGGTGCCGCTGGCGGCCACCACCGGCATGGTGTCGTTGGCGCTGGCCTTGTTCGCCTTCGGTGCCATGGCGGGCATGATGGACGTCGCCATGAACGTGCAGGCCGTGGAGGTGGAAAAGGCGATGGGGAAACCCACCATGTCGCGTTTCCACGCCATGTGGAGCCTGGGCGGCATGGCAGGCGCGGCACTTGGCGGATTCGTCGCGGCCCGCTCGATTCCACCGCTCTGGCATTTCGCGGTTGCCGGAGCCTTGTTGATGGCGGCCGGAATCGCTCTAGCACCCGGCATGATCGATACCCATGGAGGTGTCGCACAGGAAGGCCACCGGCTCGCGTTCCGCCAGATTCCACCCAGCCTGCTCGCCATCTGCGCCATCGCCTTCTGCCTGCTGGTGTCCGAGGGGGCCATGGCTGATTGGGTCGCGATCTACATGCGGGATACGCTGAAGGCCGGACCGGGGATGGCGGCATCCGGCTACACCGTCTTCTCCGCCGCCATGTGCACATTCCGGCTCATTGGCGATTCCATCACGGAACGACTGGGACCGGTCCGGACCGTGCGTTATGCCAGCCTCCTGGCGGCTGCCGGGGTGGGCTTGGCAATTTCGGCGCAGTCCGTCTGGTGGGCATTGCCAGGTTTTGCTGCAACGGGTGCCGGATTCTCCGTCATCGTGCCGCTGGCCTACGGAGCCGGCGGGCGCGTTCCTGGAGTCAGCGCCGGAGCGGGGGTCGCGACCGTTACTGGAATCGGCTATGTGGGCTTCCTGCTGGGCCCGCCGCTGATCGGATTCACGGCCCAGGCGTTCTCCATGCGCGCCGGCCTCGGGATCATCGCCCTCTTCAGCCTCGTGGCGACCGCGCTGGCGGGATTTGTGGCACCCTCCCGGAATCCATCGCGTTGAACCCACACAATGGGAACTGAGCCGACATCCATCACATCGGACCTGGTCTCTTAGCCGAACAAACCCGGCTAACCACCAAACCCTACGCCGCCAAACCCTTCCCCGCCATTCGCTCCAAAATCGATGCCGGAGCCAGCGCCCGGTTCCCCAAACTCTCCCTCGAAACAATCACCGTCTGCTCCATCGCCAACCTACCCCCCAGAACGGCATGCGGCACCACATCGGTGAAGACTAGCCACGTGGAGCCTGGCGGCAGGTCAAACCGGTACTTCGGACAATTCTTCTGGTACTCCGCGTTCGCCTTCATCCAGTCATGGAAGTGCAGCATGAACGCATCGTACGGGGACCGGTCCACTACCGGCAAACCCATCCCATGCAACGCCCGGACCGCCGCGCGCTTCGCCGAATCCGGACCTGGGAGCGCCGCATACCGGTCCAACCCGGCATTGCGGGCCTCCCGCTCCGCCAAAACGGGAAACGGATCGGAAGTCAGCCACTCGCGCTGCTGCGACGGGCTCACGTTCGTGAAGCAGCGCAGGATCATGTCGCCGAAAACTGGTCGCGTCGGGAAGGCGTCCACATGCAGAAGGTCGTTGCGCTTGGTCAGCGGCAGCTTGCGGCCCCGCTCCTCAATGGAACGGAAACTGGCGTAATCCACTTTCCACTTGGCGGCGTACTCGGGCAGAATTCCGGCCATGAACGCCAGCGTCCGCTTCGAATACTCGCGCATGGCGTCCCGCGTGGCTCCCGCCTGGGACTTGTCCACCAACCCCGACACCGCGTCCTTGTTCGGCTTATATGCAATATTCTTGTGAATCGCCCGGGCATCCTGGGTCGTCCCCGTCAGCGCCGCGATCACTTCCGGAGGGATCGGAAACCCCGCCCCGCCGGGTGCAGGGGGGAAATAGAGGATGTTCCCATGCTCCAGTACGGAGCGGTTGTCGACAAGTGGGCCAGCCGGTACTAGTTCCAAGTGTCAAGTTTAACCCTTCGACTTTGGCGTAAACACCAACCCTTGTTCTATAGTGAACATTGCGGCAATGCTCGAAGCCATAGGTCAAACGGACACCGGAAAAGTCCGATCATCCAACCAAGACGCTTTCCGGATTTTCCCCCAGTTGGGCCTGTACCTCCTTGCCGATGGCATGGGTGGGGCCCGCGGCGGAGAACGCGCATCGAACTACGCAGTCGATTCCGTGGAGGATGCCC
>CAITMP010000250.1 GCA_903893525.1 uncultured Acidobacteriia bacterium
GCACTCGCGCCCGAACTCCTCGGTCAGAGTGTCGTTGAGGCCGTAAAGTTCCTTGGTGGACTCTGACTCCTTCGAGAGATCCAGCAGTTCCGGCACCGCCGACTGCATCCGGAATGCCAGCTCATAGTTCTGAATGGTGGCGTCGATTTCGCTCACGTCACCGAAGCGTTCCACAACGCCCTTGTTCAGCTTGGCAAGCAGCGAAAGCTTGCGGCGCTGCTGGTCCACCTCGGCCTGTGGCGGCGTCAGATCGGCGATGGGGTGTTCGCCCTTGCGGAAAATCGTACCCTGGTAGCTGGCCGGCAGGAAACCGTTGGAAAAACAGTCCAGCCCGCCCGGAGGAATCAGGCCGCTCTCCAGAACAATGAAACCGGGCAGGTTCTCACTTTCCGAGCCCAGTCCGTAGTTCACCCAGGAACCCATGCTGGGACGGCCTTGGAAGCCGGAACCCGAATGGATGAAGTAGTTGGCGGCAGTGTGCTCGGAATGGTCTGCCACCATGGAGCGGATGATGGCCATATCGTCCACGCACTGCGCCACATGTGGGAAGAGTTCGCTGACGGTGGCCCCGCTCTGCCCGTACTGCTTGAATTCGTAAGGGGAGCCGAAAATCTGGTCGCTGATGTTGAAGACGGTGGTCGGGGGCTTGAAAGGGAGCTTCTTCCCATGCTCGGCGCGAAGTCGCGGCTTGGGATCGAAGGTGTCCATTTGGGATGGACCGCCGTCCATGAAAAGGAAAATCACCGCCTTTGCCTTGGCCGGATGGTGGGTACCGTTCTTGGTCGCAGCCTGGGCCAGCATCTGAGCCAGCGCCAAACCACCGAAACCGTTCGCGGCCCGGCAAAGGAAGTCGCGTCTACTGGACATAGGTAAACTCCGGGGAATTGAACAGCACGTGGGCAAAACCGGCGAGCGTGCCGCCATCGGCAAGAAAAGCGGCGGCTTCCTTGAGTTCCGCCGCCGTAGCGGGGCGGCCAAACGCCTGCTCGTACATCAGCGGCACCCGCTGTTGTTCCGGGATCCCCGAAAGCCGGTCGGCCCACTTGGCCGCCTGTTGCAGCACGAAGGGATTGTTCATCAGCATCAGCGCCTGCGACGGCACGGTCGAACGGTTGCGAACCCCGATCGTCGATATCGGCAGAGGGTAATCGAAAGCGAGGAAAAGTGGAGTCAGAAAATTACGGCGCACCTCAACATAAATGCTCCGGCGACCATCGCCGTCGAGCGGCCCCGATTTCGGCTTGCCGCGCCCATTTTGGTATTCGCTGATGTGCGGAACCACGCTCGGGCCAGAGATCGACGGATTCAGGGAACCTGAAACCGCGAGCATCGAATCGCGGATGGCCTCGGCCTCCAAGCGCCGAACCGGAAAGTGGTGGAGCAAATCGTTCCGGGGATCGGCCTTGGCGGCTTCCGTCGACTCGGCGCTGGACATCCCGTAGGCGGCCGACAGCACGATTTCGCGCTGGAGTTTTTTGGTGCTCCAACCGTTGGCGATGAATTTGGACGCCAGTGCGTCGAGCAGCACGCCGTTGGCTGGACGCTCCCCGGTAAGTCCGAAGTTGTCGGCGGTGCGGGCCAGTCCGTCGCCGAAGTGGTGTTCCCAGAGCCGGTTCACATAGACCCGGGCCAACAATGCTCGGGCGTCGGAGGTCAGCCAGTTTGCCAGGTCCAGCCGCCCGCTTCCCGTTCCGATTGGTTGCACGGTGTCCTTCGAGAGCACCTGCAGGAAATGCCGGGGCACGGGATCGCCCAAATTCTGGTGGCTGCCGCGGATGTGGAGCTTCACGTCCGTGGACGACTCGTCCCAGGCCACCATGCCGAAGGTGGATGCGGGAATTTCCGGGTGCGGCGCAGGGTCATTCCAAACGGCGGCAGCTTCGTCGAGAGTGGGCGGAGGGGTACTCTCCTCGGAGAATACGATTGCGTCAACCGCAATATTGCCGGTCCGCGACCGGTCCACGATTTCGAAATAGCACTGGCGCTCGTAAGCCAGAGTCATCCGGTAGGTCACCCATTCGAATTGGCCCTTGCCGGTACCCATGTAATGGACGCTCTTGTAATCGTCCGCGACGAGCGTCAATCGGACGGGTTCGCGTTCCACCAGCCCCTTGTCACCCTTGGTGGCATTCAGGCGGACGTGGACGTAGTGGTTGGGCATCCGGAATTTCTTCGAAGTCATCGAACCCACAAGCTCGTTCGCCGCCCGTCCCGACCGGTCGGTGCCAGCTGAATCGATGACCCCGTCGCGCGGACCTTGGGCAAACGCCTCGCCGCTCGAATACCAGCCGTTCTTTGAAAGGTCCGTGAAATCTTCCCAGAGCGTGTCCCCCGGCCGGAGCTGGATCGCCGACTTGCCCGGCTGGCGGACCACCGGTGGCAACGCCCCGTGGGCCTTGTGGATGCTTTCGGCCTGCGCCGGCGAATCAATCACAACCTCGCGCATGACCGTGGAATGCATGATTCCGGCCAGTCCGTAGTAGTCCTTGGTGGGGATGGGATCGAACTTGTGGTCGTGGCAACGGGCGCAGGCGACGGTCAGACCCAGGAATGTCTTGGCAAGGACATCGATTTGGTTGTCCACGGTGTCGGCCTTGGACTTGACGGAGTCGGTGGCGCTGTTGAGAACCTCACCAAACCAGTAGAAATTGGTGGCGATGGGGGATTCGAGGAAGGTGTTGTCCTTCGAAACGCGAGGGTTGGGCAGCAGATCGCCCGCAATATGCTCCTGGACAAAGCGGTCGAAGGGCAGATCTTCATTGAAAGCCCGGATAACGTAGTCGCGGTAGCGCCAAGCATCCAGTTTGTTGTTGTCGTACTCGTGGCCGTTGGTTTCGGCGTACCGGACGAGGTCCAGCCAGTGACGGGCCCACCGCTCGCCATAATGGGGGGAGGCAAGCAGGCGGTCGACCACCGATTCCGGGGCTTCGCCCGCCAGAAAGGCATCCATTTCGGCCTTGGTTGGTGGCAGACCGGTGAGGTCGAACGTGACCCGGCGCAGCCAAGCCCGGCGGTCCGCAGGCGGGGCCGGTTTCATGGATTTCGCTTCGAGGGCAGCGAGGACGAAGCGGTCGATGTCGCCTTTGGGCCAAGCTGTTTCGCGGACTTTCGGGACGGCGGGCAACGCAAGTGGTTGGAATGACCAGAACTTCCGACCCCGCGCGATATCGAGACCTGGCGGTAGAGGCTTGGCCGCAACGGTAACGGCTGGACGTGGATCGGGGGCACCCATCTTGATCCATTCCGTAAAATCGGCAATCGCCGAATCGGGAAGTTTGCCTGTAGGCGGCATGCGGAGGTGGAGGTCCGTGTAGGAAATCGCCTTCAATAGCTTGCTGTCCTCGGGCTTGCCGGGAATGACGACCGTGGGCGCTGGGCCATCGAGACGCAGGTCGGCTTTGGGCTCCCGGAGTTTGGAGCCGTGGCAACCGTAGCAACGCTCGGCGAGCACGGGGCGGATGCGGGCCTCGAAGAATTCGACGCCCTCGGGAGCTGGAGCCTGAGCCACAAGCAGGACGGGTAATAGTGCGAAAATCGGGACTGCCACTGGGAACAGAATATCGCAGATGGCCCGTGGATAGAGGGACTTGAAAGGAGCATTGAGGATGCTGGAGAAACTTGTTGTAGCGGCGACACTGGGCGCCGCCACGTTGGCGGCGGCCGAGACCACGAACCTTGGCCGGTTTTCGATTAGCTTGACCGTGAAGGACTTGCCGAAATCCAAGGACTTCTACGAGAAACTCGGCTTCAAGGTGTTCCCGCCTCCAGCCGACGGCTCATGGGCCAAGTACGGCGAGCGGTGGGTGATCCTACAAAACGGTGAGGCCCTCGTCGGACTATTCCAAGGAATGTTCGAAAAGAACACCCTGACCTTCAATCCAACTGACGTCCGGGCGATTCAGGCCGCGCTGAAAGCGAAAGGGATGGTTTTCACTGTGGAGGCACCCGAAGGCAAGGGACCGGCGTTCGCACTCTTGACCGATCCCGATGGCAATCCGGTCCTGATAGACCAGCACTGAGCCCGACGGGCTACTTGGTTTGCGGGTGGAAATGGAGGTCGACCCGGTAGAGGCCCGCAATATTGATGTGGACCGCGTACTTCAACTGGATACCGACCTTCCCACCCGACCGGGAGACTTTGATATCGCTGAAATTCACCGGCAGAGCGGACGTTTTCGCCTGCGCCATCACGAGGTCCCGCACACCGTTGTCGTCGGCGGCTTTAGCCTGCGGGGACTGGGCGATCCCTCCCAGGGTCCGGGTGAAACTGGCATTCGAGACGTAGGCCGGTGCCAGCGCCAGCAGGACCGCGACCAGGGATCCGAGAACCGCGAAACCGGCGATCGTTCGCCAAACGGGCAACTTCAACGTCTGCGCTCCGAATCCCGGTCGGCGTCATGCAGGGCGTACAGTTCGTCCCAGATGTCGCCCTGCTGGGTCCATTCCGGCTGAATCTTGCCTTGGAACTGGAGTTCCTCAACGTTGAGGCGTCCGTGGCCGTATTTGCAGATGTACTCGACCTTCGGACGGCCCAACTGCAGCATCCGGCTCCAGGATCCGGTTTCCACGGGCATCACCAAGCGGCGCAGACACGTGCGGCAGCGGAATTTCTGGTCCCAAACCGCCAAGTAGAAGAGACCGTAGGAGAAAAGGAACCACCCCATCACCAGCGTGGAGTAGCCAAGGTCGTAACAAAATTGGGTGCGGTTGAGGTGGAACCAAGGGGTGATAGGGAGCCAGAACATGTTGATGAACGCCAGCATCGCGCCCGACCCCAAAAACGCAAGTCCGAGTTTGGTGGCAAGGAATGCCCAGTAGCGGACCCGTCCCAGAAGTTGCTGGAGCATCGATTCTTGGACCATGGCCGAAACGTCCCCCTTAGTTCAATATACGCCCGCGCGGGCAACTTGGTGCAATTCTTGTGCATTCCGGTGGCGTAAACGTTTCAGAAAGGCTTCAGTAGTGTGTCGGATAATGGTACTTGCGAAACCTGTCCCACCTTCTTCTACTGATTGCCGCACCCCTCGCGCTGTGGAGCCAGTCCGCTGTCTTAACAGGCCACGTGACCGACGAATCCGGTGCCGTGGTCCCAAAGGCGGTCATATCGGTGAACGGTCCGGGCGGTCTAAGGGCGGTGGAAAGCGGTACGACAGGTGAATACGCGCTTTCGGGCCTGACTGCGGGAAGTTACAAGGTTTCGGCTGCGGCCCCGCAGATGTCCATGGCGGCACCGATAGCCATCAATCTGCGGCCCGGACCCAACGCCCTCGATCTGCGCCTCAGGATTACGGCCAACGCCCAACAGGTCACAGTCACGGACAACGCCGGGCCGGCGCTCAGCACCGAGGCATCGGCCAACGCCAGTGCCACGGTGATGAAGGGTGATGACTTGGATGCACTTTCAGACGATCCGGCGGACTTGCAGGCGGATTTGGAAGCGTTGGCGGGACCGGGCGCGGGTCCCGACGGTCCCTCGATCTTCGTCGACGGTTTCTCGGGCGGCGAACTGCCCCCGAAGGAATCGATTCGGGAAATCCGGATCAACTCGAACCCGTTCTCGCCGGAGTACGACAAGATCGGCTTCGGACGGATTGAAATCTTCACCAAGCCGGGATCGGACAAGTACCATGCGTCGCTGGGCTACAACCTCGGCACGCAAAAGTGGAATTCGCGAAACCCTTACTCGGCAAAGAAAGCTCCGTTCCTGCTGCAGGAGACTGAGAATTCGATGAGCGGCCCGCTGGGCGGAAAAGCCTCGTTCACGGTGGATCTGGAATACCAGGCGGTGGACAACGGCTCCATCACCAATGCAATCACGCTTGACTCCGCACTGAACCCAGTGCCGTTCTCCACATCGATCGTGGCCCGCCAACGGCGCCTGCTCCTTGGGCCGCACGTGGACTACCAGTTGAGCCAGAACAACACGCTATCGTTGCGCTACACCTTTTCGAACGCCGAAGTCACGGATGCCGGAACCGGCAGTTTCGATCTGACATCACGGGCTTACGACTCGACCCACGGCCACCAGACCGCACAAATCATGAACACTTTTGTGCACGGAACTCTGGTGAACGAGACCCGGTTCCAATATTTCCGCAGTACGGGCGGCCAGACCGCTAACTCCAACGCACCTTCGATTCTGGTTTCCGGATCGTTCAATGGTGGCGGATCGCCCGTCGGCCACAGCTCGGACGTTCGAAACAATTTCGAGTTGCAAAACTACACCACAGTGGTCCGAGGACGGCACTATTGGCGTTTTGGAACCCGATTGCGCGGCGTGACGGAAGAAAATATCTCGCAATCCAATTTCAACGGGTCGTTCAGTTTTGCAGGTGGCTTGGCTCCGGCAAATGCGGACGGGACCGGACCGCTACAGCAAATTTCCTCCATCGAGCAGTATCGGCGAACGTTGCTTCTGCAGCAGCAGGGGCTGCCGGCGGCGCAGATCCGCGCATTAGGCGGAGGCGCATCGCAGTTTTCGATTGGTGCGGGAACTGCCGGCATCACGGGCAGCCAAGTCGATGGCGGCCTCTTTGTGGGCGATGACTGGAAGCTCCGGCCCAACCTGACGGTAAACGTTGGGTTGCGCTACGAATTCCAGAACAACATCCACGACCGCCGCGATGTGGCTCCCAGGCTGGCGCTTGCCTGGGCTCCAGGCTCGACGGCCCGGAAGCCGGGGAAGACGGTGATCAGGGGCGGCGTCGGGTTGTTCTACGACCGTTTCGTCCTCGGCAACACCTTGGCGGCGGAACGCGCGGACGGCGTGATCCAGCAACGCTTTGTCGTCACCAAGCCCGACTTCTATCCGCTTGTACCAACGCTGGCCACCCTTTCCGCAAACAGGGCTGTGCAGTCGATCCAGATGATCGATTCGTCTGTTCGAGCACCGTACCTCATCCAGTCGGCGGCATCGGTGGAACGACAGCTGCCCCGCGACACTACCCTGGCCGTGACATACACAAATTCCCACGGGCTGCACATCGGCCGTTCGGAGTACCTGCCGGGAGCGCGCGGACCGATTTACCTGATGACCACATCGGGGCTGTACAACCAGAACCAAGTCTCCACGAACGTAAATACAAAGGTATCGCCGGCGCTGTCTTTGATGGGTAGCTACACTCTCTCCAAGGTCCGCAGCAATTCCGACGGTTTCGGAACGTATCCGGCGAATCCGACGAACTTCGGAGGCGAGTACGGACCTGCTGCGAATGACGTTAGACACCGCGGAACTCTGAGCGGCACGATTTTCCTCCGGTACGGTTGGCGGCTGAATCCACTACTGACACTGCAGTCCGGCGTACCCTTCAACATCACCACCGGACAGGACTTCTACGGAACCACTCTCTACAACTCGCGTCCCGGAATCGCGACGGACCCAACCCGGGTGGGCGTGGTCAAGACACCCTATGGCCTGCTCGACCCAAATCCGACAGCGGGCGAGACAATCCTGGCACGCAATTCGGGCCGGGGCCCGGGAATGGTGGGTTTCAATCTGCGCGTTGGGAAAAGCTGGGTGTTCGGACCGGAGAAGGCTGGCGCGAAGTCTTTCCACAAGGCCGAGGGCTGGCAAATCTTGGAACCCACCGACAACTCCCGCAAGTTCAAGCTGACGGCGTCGATGTCCATCCGGAATATCTTGAACCACAACAATCCGGGGCAGATCATCGGGAATATTGCCTCCCCGCTGTTCGGGCGGTCAAACTCGGCTTACGGCGGCAACAACAACCAGGATTTCTCCGAGGCCGCCAACAACAGGCGGCTCGAGCTGCAATTGCGGCTGGGGTTCTAGCATGACCGATTTCTCCGGCGAGTGGGAGCTGCTGCCCAAGGAAAGCTCCTTCGGATTCCTCCCACCGCCTGTCTTGCGGCTGGACTGCGTCGCACAAACCGGGGACGACCTGCTGGTGACGACCCGCCAGGTTGATGACAACGGGGACAATACCGTGGAACGGCACCTAACCATCGAAGGACCGCCGACGGAGATCCAAGTTTTGGGACGTCCCCGGTCGATCTCATCGCGGTGGGACGGGGCGGACTTGGTGGTGGAAACCCGGTTCGAGGTCAGCGGGCGCGGTCGAACGATTGAAGACCGGTGGAGCTTGTCTTCTGACCGCCAACGCCTAAGTATCCGCCGCCGGGTCGAACAAACAGGTGGCGCCGTACGACAATTACTGGTGTTTGGCCCCCATCACGACTAGCGATCCCGGTCCTCGCTGACAATCCGCCCGTCCAGCATGTGGATAGTCCGGTCCGCGAAGCTGGCGTAGCGTGGGTCGTGCGTCACCATCACGATGGTGGATCCGTTTGCATGGAGTTCCTTGAGCAGGTTCATGACGGCCTCCCCGTTCGCCGAATCAAGGTTTCCGGTGGGTTCATCCGCCAGAAGCACTGAGGGGCTTCCGGCCAAGGCACGGGCGACCGCAACCCGCTGCTGCTGGCCACCGGACAACTGCGAGGGGTAGTGCTGAACCCGGTGCGACATCTGGACCTTGTCGAGCGCCCCCAACACGGCCTTTTTCCGTTCACTGGACGGCATGCCCCGGTAGGTGAGAGGCAATTCGACGTTTTCGTAAACGTTGAGATCGCCGATCAGGTTGAAGGCTTGGAAAACAAAACCAATTTCGCGGTTGCGGATACGGGCGCGCTCAGGAGCTTTAAGATTCGCCACTGCGGTGGAGTTTAGGGTGTAGTCGCCGCCACTCGGGGTGTCGAGGAGTCCTAGAATTGCCAACAGCGTGGATTTGCCGCACCCGGACGGACCGGAAATGGAAACGTATTCGCCCCGGGCAATCTCAAGATGAATACCTGCCAGCGCGTGGGTCTCCAGTTCGTCGGTGACGAATACTTTGGTAACGCCATCCAAATGGATCAAGGACTTTCCGGCAGCCGAGGTTGACATTTCAGTTCGTTCCTATTTTATAGCAATCTTATTGTACTGGATCTGCTGCGTCATGTCGGAAAGGATCACGCGGTCACCTACATTGAGCCCCCCAAGGACTTCCATTGTAGTCGCGGAGGCACGGCCCAGCTTGACGGACACCCGCGATGCGGTCTTGCCGTCGGCGTCGTAACGGAACATGCTTACGGTGCTGTTGGGCTGCCCTACCGTGGGCCGACCGACAAACAGCACTTCATTCAAGCGCTCGATGTCGATGGTGCCGTCGACTCCGAGGTCGGGGCGCGTGCCTGAGGGCAGCGATCCGGTCAGAGCGATGTCCACAAGCACAGTGCCGGCGACCGCGGCCGGATCAATCCGGGAAACCCGGCCGGAGATCAGGCCTTTGCGTGCATCGCCACTACCGTTGTCCAGAATTCTCGTATCAATTGAGGTGGGCTGGCCGACTGCAATGTCCCGAGCCTCGGTCTCGGTAATCTTGAGCTGCGCCTTGAGCTTGTCCTGCTGGGCAATCTTGGCCAGAATCGCACCGGCGGCCATGTTTTGCCCGACTTCCAAAGGCTGTGCACCTGTAGCGGCCCCGGTGGCATTTCCAAGCTGTTGCAAGACTCCCGTGACTCCGGCCCGCACCAAAAGCTGCTCCACCTGGTGCCGCTTGAGCTCAACGGTCGACTTGAGAGATTCAATTTTCACCTGCTGCGCCGCCGTCTGGGCCTCCACCGACTTGTGGATGATGGCGAGCCTCTTCTCCTCCAATTGGTTGCGGAATTCCAGCTGCTGGGCCTTGTTTTCAGAAAGTTTTAGCTCCAGTTCGGCAAGCAGTCCGTACTTCACCAGTTGGCGGTCCCGGTCAGCCGCAAGTTTGGCAGCATTGTACTCCGAATTCACCTGGGCCGCCACTGCCTGTTTGTCGAAGGTCGAACTTTGGAGGGTGACGGCAAGGTCCGCCAGATTGGCTTCGGCCTGTTTCAAATCGAATTGGGCAGTGACCAGTGCCTCGGTCAGGGTGGGGTTCGACAATTGCATGATCGGCGTATCCGGCCGGACCAAGGTACCTGGCTGGACGAAGATTCTTTCGACGCGACCTTCGGTCATGGCCGAAATCCACACGACTTCCTCGGGAACGAGGGAACCGATGCCGTGAACCTGCCGCAGCATTGGACCGCGCTTGACCGTGTCGGGCCACAGCGTGCCGCCCTCAACGGAAGCGAGCGCGGGTTGCATTTGGCGGACCCAAACGAATAGGCCTGTTCCAGCAACCAGGACAAACATGCCCGCGATAACCGCCCGAATTGCTTTGCGTTTTTTGACGCCAGTGCGCTGCACATCCATGAATGTGATTTTAGAGCGACGGGTTCGGTGGTCTGCTTGGCCGCCCATGTGTGGACGTTTGGCCGGAACGGGTAAAATCAAACATGTGGCGCACATCTTAGATGGCAACAAAGTCCGGGACCAAATTTTGGAGGAATGCCAACCCCGCATCCAGCGGATACTGGCGGCTGCTGGTCGAGCGCCGGGACTGGCTGTGGTCCTGGTGGGCGCCGATCCTGCATCGCAGGTGTACGTGAGGAACAAGACCAGAACGGCGGAAGGCTTGGGGATTTATGGGGAGACGATCACCCCGGACGCCTCCATCACCACCGAGGAATTGCTCCGCTTGGTGCGCGCTCTGAATATGCGACCCGAAATCGACGGAATCCTGGTCCAGTTGCCACTTCCGGCCCACATCGATTCGCGCCAAGTGCTCAACGCCATCGCGCCGGAAAAGGACGTGGACGGATTCCATCCCGTGAATGTCGGACTTCTCTCGATCGGGGCACCGGGACTGCGGCCCTGCACCCCGTCGGGCGTGATCGAAATCTTGAAGCGCCACCAGATTCCAATTGCGGGACGGAACGCAGTGGTGGTCGGGCGCAGCAACATTGTCGGCAAGCCTATGGCGATGCTGCTACTGGAGGAAAACGCCACCGTCACTGTCTGCCATTCCCGCACGGCGGACCTGGCGGCCGTCTGCCGCACCGCCGATATTCTTGTGGCCGCGATTGGGAAGCCCGCCGCAATCCGCGCGGAGCATATCCGGCCCGGTGCCGTGGTCATCGATGTGGGGATCAACGCGGTGACGGATAGGGCGAAAGCGGAATTGCTGGGTCCCGCCAAACTGGCCGCCTTCGACAAACGCGGCACCGTTCTGGTCGGCGATGTCCATCCAATGGACATGGCGGAGTTGGCATCAGCCTATACGCCGGTTCCCGGAGGCGTGGGGCCGCTGACGATCGCGCTGCTGATGAGGAATACGATCGAGGCAACGGAACGGCGGCTCGGTTTGTGCTGATTGTTGGGCTCACCGGCGGTTTGGCCAGCGGCAAGACCTTCGTGGCCTCGGAGTTGCAGCGGCTGGGTTGCCACGTCGTGGAGGCGGACCAGCTCGGACGCGAGGTGATGGAGCCGGGTGCGGCGGCCTTCAACGCCGTGTTGGAGACGTTCGGGCCCGGAATTCTGGCCGAGGACGGACGCATCGACAGGGCCAGGCTGGCGGGAATCGTATTCCGGGATGCGCACCAGCTGGAAAGGCTCAACGCGATTGTGCATCCCGCAGTCCACCAACTAGCGCAGTTGAGGTTCCGCACAATCGGTGCCACCGACCCCTCGGCGGTCATTGTCTACGCGGCTGCAATCCTGATCGAAACCGGCGGGTACAGGGATCTCGACAAGTTGATCGTCGTCTCATGTTCCATGGAGAACCAGATCGAACGGGCACTCAAACGCCCTGGGGCGACGGAAGCCGATGTTCTCGCGCGCATTTCCCGCCAGCTGCCCCTAAAGTTCAAGCTCGAACATGCCGATTATGTAATTGACACGGATGGGACGGTTGCGGACACGGTGCGTCAAACTAAAATGGTTTACGAAAGCCTGAGAAAACTCGCATGAGACCCCGCACCCTCGTTCTCACACTCTTGCTCGTTGGCGGCTTCTGGCTGGCCACCTCCCGCGGTCAGTGGCAGTTGCGCCAAATTGTTCGTCCATTCGCCAGTAGTGGCAAGCTCTGGGCGGACCCGGCCACGGCGCAAGGCGCCGGTTTCGGTGCCGACGAGCAGAACAACATCGATATCTACAAGGCCAACCGCCTCGCGACCGTCAACATTACCAGTGTTGTCTACGAGCGTGACTTCTTCTACCAGGTTTATCCGCGCGAAGGCACTGGGTCCGGCTTCATTATCAACGAGGAAGGCGAGATCATCACCAACAACCACGTGATCAACAATTCGCGCAACATCACGGTCACGCTGTCGGACAAGAAGCAGTACAAGGCGACTGTGTTGGGAATTGACAGGCGGAACGATTTGGCACTGCTGACCATCAAGGCAAACCGGAAGCTGCCGTTTGTCCATTTGGGGGATTCCGACAACCTGCAGGTGGGCCAGAAGGTGCTGGCTATTGGGAATCCGTTCGGGTTGGAAGGCACGTTGACCACGGGAATTGTCAGCTCGCTGGGCCGGAGCCTGCAGAACGAGGAAGGCATGCTGGAGGGGTTGATCCAAACCGATGCAGCCATCAATCCAGGCAACAGCGGCGGTCCAATGTTCGATTCGCGCGGCAATGTGATCGGCATAAACACCGCGATTTATGGTGCCCAGACCCGCAGCGGCGAGGCTGGGAGTATCGGCATCGGTTTTGCGATGCCGGTAAACCGGGCGAAGGCGATCCTGGAGGAGTACCGAAGTACAGGCCGGATTTCACATCCCGTGCTCGGCATCAGCAGCGTCCAGTTGGTGCAAGGCGACTTGGCCGAGGCCTTGGAGTTGCCGACCTCGGGCGGACTCCTGATCGAGGGAATCGAGCGCGGCTCCCCGGCGGAGGAGGCTGGTTTGCGCGGGCCAAACCGGGCTGTCATCGTCGGAATGTACCGGCTGGGGGTCGGCGGCGATCTTATCACGGAAGTGGACGGCGCGCCCGCCACGAGCCCCGATTCATTGCGACGCGCAATCAACCGGAAGCGGGCGGGCGACAAACTCGACCTGACGCTCTATCGAAACGGTCGGTCCGTTAAGATGTCGGTGACTCTGGGCGCTGCGGCCGAGGCTCTGTGAGCGAATTAGGACGACGGGAATTCCTCGGCAGCACCACCGCTTTCGGGCTTGCGGCAACGGGTCTCCTGACTGCGGCCGATCCCCCGAAACAGCCCAACTTCGTGTTCTTTCTCATCGACGACATGGGTTGGAAGGACGTCGGGTTCAACGGCAGCAGCTTTTTCGAAACACCGGAAATAGACAAGCTCGCGGCCAGTGGAATGCGGTTCACCAATGCCTACGCGGCCTGTCCAGTCTGTTCCCCGACCCGGGCCAGCATTATGACCGGCAAGTATCCCGCACGGCTCGGAATCACGAACTTCCTGCCCGGAAAGCATACGCTACCGTTCTCCAAGACCATTGCCCCCGCGTTCAAGCAGTTCCTGCCTTTGGAGGAAACCACCATTGCGGAAGAGCTCAAGGCGGTTGGCTACACGACGGCTGCGATTGGAAAGTGGCATCTCGGGGGCCCGCCGTACTATCCCGAAAGACAAGGTTTCGACATCAACATAGGCGGCACCGACAGCGGGTCTCCAAAATCGCATTTCTTCCCCCAGTGGACCGGCAACCCACCCATTGAATCGACCCAAGGTGCGTACTTGGCCGACGCACTGACCGACGCTGCGGACGACTTCATCCAGAAGCACGCCCAGAATCCGTTCTTCCTGTATTTCGCCCATTACGGCGTCCACATCCCCTTGGAGGCCCGCAAGGATTACGTACCCCATTTCGAGGGCACTGCGGATCCAAAGAACCCCCAGCACAATGCGACATATGCGGCAATGGTAAAAAGCATTGACGATAGCGTCGGACGCATCGTAAAGCGAGTCAACGATCTCGGAATTGCGCAGAACACTGTCTTCATCTTCATGTCGGACAACGGAGGCCTCGCGTCCGCCGAATACAAGGGGCAAACGCCAACTTCGAATGCACCGCTCAAAGCTGGGAAGGGGTATTTGTACGAAGGCGGCATCCGGGAGCCGCTCTGCATCGTCTGGCCAGGAGTGGCAAAGGCTGGTTCGGTTTGCAATGAACCGGTTATCAGCACCGATTTCTACCCCACGATCGCCGAGATGGCAGGGATCAGGAAGATGATCGGGAGCCCCCGCGACGGGTCGAGCCTTGTTGCAACGCTCAAGGGTGGAACGCCCCCGAAGCGCGATGCATTGTATTGGCACTACCCCCATTACTCCAACCAAGGCGGTAGGCCCGGAGCCGCCATTCTTTCTGGCGGATGGAAGCTGATCCGCTGGTACGAAA
>CAITMP010000251.1 GCA_903893525.1 uncultured Acidobacteriia bacterium
CCCTGCATCCAATAGGCCCGCGAGATCTGCGTGCCGCTGTAGAACAGGCCGGGGGAACCGGCGATGATGCCGTCGAAGTCGTTCGGGAATCGTTGCGCCAAGATCAGCGCCTGGCGCCCGCCGGTCGAGCAGCCGTCGAAATACGACTTCGACAAAGGATTGGTGTAATAGGCCTTGATGACGCGCTTGGCCGAATCCGCAGTCACGTGCAGGGACCGGAATCCGAAGTCGATCGCCTTCTGACGGTTCAGCGCGAACGATCCACCGGGTTCGGCAGCAGCCGAATGGCCCGTATCGGTCGCTGCGGTCACAAATCCGGCTTTGAGGCCGCGCGACCGGTTGCCTATCCGTCCCGGCGAATCGAAAGGCTCCCCGGCAAATCCGCCATTGCCGAACATATACAAGCGCCCGTTCCACGCCGTCGGCAAGTTGACCTCAACATTGATCTCGGGTTGCACCATCAGGCTGACCCGGCAGTGTTCGGGCACGGTTGCTGACGCCGGAATCAAGGCGGTGGAATAGACCGAGAACTCGTAGCCGGTCAGGCTGCTCAGTTCCGAGCAGGCCGTCTTCGGTTTGGCAGTCCCGGTGGGTACTTTCCAGTCCCGGAACTGGACACCTCCGCCGCCTTGGGCAAGCAGCGGTGCCGCAGCCAAAAGCGAGATCAGGAGGGTTCGAAGGTGTGGACGCATACTCGGGTCATTTTACATGGTCAGGAACGCCGCGTCAGAAGTAGCGAAAAGATGTCGGCGACCTGTTTGCCGCGGATCTCATTGGCCCGCAAGGTCAACTTTCCACGTCCCTTGGGTAGCCGGACCCGTCCGAATGACAGTGGTCGGAACTCCTTGAAGTAGGACTCGATGCGGGGCACGCGGTCCTCTGCCGCGCCTTGTTCGGGCGGGTCGAAGGCGGTAGAAACTTGTGCCGAGGCCTTGGTTCCGAGGAACGCCAGCTCCACGGTTGTGCCGATGTCTGCAGCAGGGCAGGTATACTCGGCAGTTATATCGAAGACTCCGGCGGCTCCGACCTCTATGTCCCAGGAAATCTCGCCGTCCCGGGTGGTCCAGTTTGTGAAGTAGGCGCTGTTGGGGTGGATGCTGCTGCGCTTGATTCCGCCACTGGCCAGGCCGTCGCGGGCCGGAAGCCAGGTCACTTTCGAGTACCCGACGGGAAAGGGGCGGTCGTCATGGCCCACTTGTGGTAGCATCTCGGCGCTCCAATCGGCCACGGCCTTGCGAAGGCGCGAGGCAACTTCGGGATTTGCGGCCGCTACGTCGCGGGTCTGACCAGGGTCGGAGGGGATGTCGTAGAGCCGGCCCTGGTCGTCGAGCCGGTATTGCTGGGTCCGGACGCTGACCTTTTTTCCCTGGAGCGAGAAAATCATCCGGTCCGGCCAGTTCGAGGGCCCGACACCGGTCAAGAGAGGTTTGAGGGTTTTGCCGTCCAACGGTTTCTTTGAGTCCAAAGGAACTCCCGCCAGATCCGCCAGCGTCGGTAGCAGGTCGATGGCACCGGCAATCTGGGTGACGCGCGTTCCGGCGGGAATGTTACCGGGCCAGCGGATCATCAGCGGCGACCGGATGCCCCCTTCGTCGGTGGAGCCCTTCTTCCCGCGCATGCTGCCGTTCCAGCGCCAATCCGCCGGGCCATTGTCGCTGAAGTAGACGACAATGGTGTCCCCGGCCAGCTTCAGCTCGTCCAGTTTCCGCAGAACACGCCCGACGTTGTCGTCGATGCTCTCGCACATGGCGAGGGCGGCACGCGTCATCTGGATGTTTTCGCGACCGGGCGCGGAATCGCGCATCGGCGGGTCGAAGTCCTTGAACTTGTTCCAATACTTGTCCGGCACCTGCATGGGCGAGTGCGGGGTGTTGTACGGCACGTAGCAGAGAAAGGGGCGCGACTTGTGCTGCTCGATGAACGCAAGCGCATGGTCCGTCAGGTCGTCCGTGACGTAGCCTTTGCCCTTGGTAAAGGTGCCGTTGTGGTCGATTTGGGTGTTGAAATAGTTGGGCCAGTGCCCGGCAGTGAATCCGTAGTATTCGTCAAAACCCCGCGCGTTGGGGTGGTATGGGAACTGGGAGCCGTTGTGCCACTTTCCAAAGGCTCCGGTCGCATAGCCTTTGGCGCGGAAGGTTTCCGCGAGGGTTCGTTCATCGAGGTTGAGCCGCTCCTCGCCTTGGGAGACGCCCCGGACGCCTCCGCGCGCGTGGTAACGGCCCGTCAGGAATTCGGCGCGTGTGGGTGCGCAGACGGCACAGACATAGAACCGGTCGAAGAGCGCGCCGTCGCGGGCGAGGGAATCCACGTTGGGGGTGGAAAGATTCCTGTTTCCCGTTACCGAGAGATCTCCCCAGGCCTGATCGTCGGCCAGCAGCACCACAATGTTGGGGCGGCGGCGACCGGCGGAAAACGCCGAGGGTGCGGCGGCCAGAAGTCCGAACAGTTGGCGGCGGGATACCTGCATACAGTGCATTCTACAGGAGCCGGAAACCGCAGTTCCACTGGTGCCGGATTCCGCGAAAATACACCGTTATTCCAATGGTGTTATTCTGATCCAAACAACGGTATTAATGCTCGAACTGATTCAGGACTTCCATTTCGCCATCCGCATGTCCCTCCGCAATGCCGGATTGACCGCGGTTCTCGTGATCTCGCTCGCCTTGGGGATCGGGGCAAATACTGCGATCTTCAGCGTGGCCGAAGCCATGTTGTTGCGTCCCCTGCCATACCCGGAGCCAGACAGGCTCGTCGACATCTGGCTGAAGACTCCGAATTTGGGGATCCCCCGCGACTGGCTTTCCCCGGGCGAGTATATCGACCTCAAGACGCAGACGGACGTGTTTTCGGATACAGCCATCGCCTTGGGCGACAGCTTCAATGTGACCGGAATTGGAACCCCGGAACGCGTGGAGGGCATGCGCGCCTCGTCGAGCCTATTCCGAATGCTGGGTGCGAGGGTTTCCGTCGGGAGAATCTATGGTGCCGAAGCCGACAAGCCGGGTAGTCCCAACGTGGCGGTTTTGACCGCAGGGGTCTGGACTCGGCTCTTCCGCTCCGATCCTGGCATTTTGGGCAAGCCGGTGACTATCAACGGACGCCAGTTTACGGTGGTGGCGATTCTGGATCCGGAATCGATGAAGAACGCGGACGTGGTGCCCGCAGTGGGCGGGATCGGGAATCCAGAGATATTTATTCCCTTGCCTTTGGGCGCGGAGGCCGTCAACAATCGCGGCGAGGAAAACTACAACGTAGTGGCGCGACTGGCCCCTGGAGTGCCGCTGGATCGGGCCAAGGCTGCGGTTTCGACCATCGCGGCGCGGATTCGGGAGAAGGACAGGCGCGACCCCACGTTCGGCATCTATCTGGTGCCTTTCATGGAGCAGTCAGTTGGCGGGGCACGCCAAACAGTTCTGCTGCTGATGGCGGCGGTCGGGCTGGTCCTGCTGATCGCGTGCGGGAACGTGGCGAATCTGTTGTTGGCGCGAGCGTCGGCGAGGGAGAAGGAGGCGGCAATCCGTGCTGCAGTGGGTTCGGGCCGTGGAAGGCTGATCCGCCAGATGCTGACGGAGAGCGTGACGGTTAGCCTGGCAGGGGGTGGTTGCGGTTTGGGATTGTCGTGGGTGCTGATTCGGCTGCTGCGGGCGTGGCAGCCCGGAAACATTCCCCGGATTGAGGACATTGGCATCAACTGGGTGGCGCTTCTATTCACCTTTGCTGTCTCTCTGGGGACGGGCTTGTTGTTCGGCTTGGCACCCGCTCTCCGGGTATCGAGCGTCGACCTGGCGTCGTGCCTGAAGAGCGGCGGTCGGGTAGCGCGGTCTGGCCAAGGCTCGGACCGTCTGCGGGGTGCGCTGGTGGTGGCGGAAATCGCGCTTTCCGGGATGCTTCTGGTAGGGGCGGGGCTGTTGGTCCGGAGTTTCCTGGAGCTGGGGAAGGTCCAGCCGGGGTTCCATCCCGACGGCGTCGCTTCGTTGCGCGTGTCCCTGAGGGGGCAGCGGTACCGGCAGGGGACGCAGGTTTTCGGCTTTTTCCAGCGGCTGAAGCAGGTTGCGGACAGGAATCCGAGCATCCTCGGCTTGGCGGCGGTGTCGGCACTGCCGATGTCGGGAGCGGTGGGATGGGGCGGCATCGATGTGGAGGGATATCTTCGGCCTGCGGGCCAGCCCGAGTTGCAGGTCGATCTTCGATCGACGACGCCGGGATACTTCGACGTGATGGGAATTCCTCTGTTGGCAGGGCGCGAGTTTTCGGAGCGCGATTTGAAGGATAGTCCGGGCGTGACGATCGTGGACGAAAAGATGGCGAACCGGTTCTGGCCCGGACAGAGTCCGCTGGGGCGGCGCGTGCGGATGGCGGGCGACGGTCCGGGTGGGGCCCCCAATCCTTGGCTTGAGGTGGTGGGGGTGGTCAGGACGGTGAAGCAGGAAGGTCTCGACGCCGAAACCAGGCCAGCCCTCTATTTTCCACATGCGCAGGTCACCATGCAGACGATGTATGTGGTGGCTCGGACGGGTAGCGCGGCGGAGATTTCGCGTGAGATTCGGGCCCTCGACCCCGAGCTGCCGGTCTATGGCGTGGCCACAATGGGGGATCTGGTGTGGAAGTCGCTGGCACGGCAGCGGTTCGCGATGTGGGTCCTGACGGCCTTCGCGAGTTTTGCGGCGCTGCTGGCAGGGATCGGCGTATACGGGGTGATGTCGTACCAGGTGACGGAGTCGATGCACGACATCGGGGTGCGGATGGCGCTGGGTGCGCCGCCGTCTGCGATTTTGCGAATGGTGCTGGGGCGGGGTATGGGTTTGGCAGGGGCTGGGCTGGCGCTGGGATTTGGGGGCGCTCTGGTCGCGACGAGGTATATGGAGAGCCTGTTGTTCGGCGTGCCGCGCTTGGATTTGCCTACATTTGGCGTGGTTGGCGGGTTTTTGGTGCTGGTGGGTTTTGTTGCCAGCCTGATTCCGGCGATGCGGGCGGCGGCGGTGGACCCCGCGCGGGCATTACAAGGCGAGTAAATTCGGGTTGGCCCTTGTTTCTGAAGGCAAAACGCGGTAATATTGAAAGTTCGGGGCGTGGCTCAGCTTGGTAGAGCGCCTGGTTCGGGACCAGGAGGCCGGAGGTTCGAATCCTCTCGCCCCGACCATTTTTTGCCGGTTCTCGGCAAGTTCCCACTTCAAATCAATCGTCGATTTTGGTGTTCGGCACAGACTTGTGCCTTGGCTCAGGTCCAAGCCTGTTTCCCATGCCGGGTGAAATAAAAAGACCCGCTATCCCACCCAATGGGGATAGCGGGTCTTTTCGCAATAGCAGCTGTTGGGGCTACCGGAGTGTTGGGAACAATGGTGCAATCGACACAAGCACCACGCCGAACAGGAACAGAACCATCATCACGGACATGAAGGTCCGGGTTCCGGTCTCGGCCCCGTCAAACTCTCTCCAGACCACCAGACCCCACAGGGCGCTGACCAATGCTCCACCCTGCGTTGCACCGTAGACCAAGCCTGGGGGCGCGGCAGCTGCGCCGTCCGCCCGACCTGCCACCAGGTAACAGATCAGACCCACCGCAAAGATGAAGCCACCGGAGATTCCCAAGTAGTGGTTGCGGGCCTCGCCCTTCAAGTATTCCGAAAAATCCACAGGCTGACCTTGGACCGGGATGTTCATGAAGAACAGGTTGTACAGGAATGTGGTGAAGAGAACGGCGAGTGAAAAAAGGAACGCTGCGGAGTACGGGCCGAGGCCAACGTCGGGGTCGCGGGCCAGCTCCAGCAGGGGCAGGTAGCAGCCCATTACCAGTCCGCCGCAAACGGCCAGAACAATGGCCGTCGCCGTGAACACCTTCTTGGTGCTCTTGGCCTTCCCCTGTTGGATGTGCAGAAGTTGCCGAAAGAGGGAGTAGTTCCGGAAGGACACCATGTTGAAGACCACTGCCGCGATCAGGAGTCCGCAGCCGAGAGCCGAGATCATCAAGTTGGCACCAGGGTGGAGGAAGTAATTCCAGCCCGTTCCCACCACCAAGGCAATTCCGAATCCGATTGGAAACGCGGTGGACAAGCCGGAGACGGAAGCAGCCCCGAGAATCAGCATATTGGCCAGATTGAACACGCAGCCAGCCAGAAATGCGTACAGGTCCTGCTTTTTTCCGGCGTTGCGGATGTCATCGAGGAATTGGAATCCGTCCCAGCCCAAGCTGCCGAGGGTAAATGCCGCGATCACGGATGCGATCAGCAAACCGAGGGCGAAATCAAAATAGAAAATCTCGAAGCGCCACTTGTGTGAGCTTTTGAACGTGTTGGCCCAGGATCCCCAACAGATCAAGCCGAGGACGAGCAGAACAATCGTGAAGAGGTAGCTGCCGGGAAGAATCATTTTTCTTGGTTGACCATTATTCTTTGCGAAATTGCCGTGCAACAGCTACGGCAAGGGGCTGCCATCGGGCTGCCACCTGTACTAGGTTACCGTATAACGGTCCGGTCTGCAGGTCAAGGGGGCTACCCGGATGTCAGCATCCCAAGGAGTCCGGCCTCGTCCAGCAGAGGAATTCCCAGTGCCACCGCCTTCTCCAGTTTCGACCCCGCTTCCTCGCCAGCCACAACAAACGAGGTCTTCTTGCTGACCGAGCCAGAGACCTTGCCGCCAGCATCCTCGATCCGCTTTTTCGCGTCGTCGCGGGTAAGGTTGGGCAGAGTGCCGGTGAGCACGAAGGTGAGTCCCGCCAAGAGACCGCCTTCGCGTTTTACGACGGCATGGGTGAAGATTAGCCCTTCAGTGCGTAATTTTTCGAGGAGTTCGAGGTTGCGCGGTTC
>CAITMP010000252.1 GCA_903893525.1 uncultured Acidobacteriia bacterium
AATGATCCTTGCGGACCGGTTTAGAAGTTGACGCGGAGCGACAACTGGATCTGCCGCTGGGCACCCAAGCCCACCGAGCTCTCCACTGTCGAAAGGACGGAACCGAACGAGCCGCCCGTCGCAGCCGTATACGGCTGGCCGGGTTGCAACGTGTTGCCGGACGTGCCAAGCACGTTGTTCAACCGCACCACCGGATTGGAGAAGTTCGCCTTGTTGAACAGGTTGTACGCCTCGAAGCGGAACTCCGTGTTCACCTTTTCGGTGAGGTCGAAGCGCTTGTGCAGCGTCAGGTCGAACTGGCTCAGGCCGGGGCCGTGCAGCGCGCCGCGGCCCAAGTTCCCGAAGGTGCCTGGAGCCGGGGTCGTGAACGCCGCCGGGTTGATGAGGAAGCGCTTGTCGGTCGCATTCGTCAGGAACGGATTCACACCCGCCACCACGTCCGGGAAACGGACGTCGCGGGAGTTGCCGCCGCCGGGAACGTTTACCACCGGCACTGTGACCGGCACGCCGTTGACGACGATTGCCGAGTTCACAATCGTGTTGTTGCGGGTATCGCGGTAGACGATGTCCGGACGGGTGATGCGGATATCCAGCGGGAGACCGGTGCGGGCATTCACGATGCCGCCCAGCTGCCAGCCGCCGAGCAGCGTTTCCGCCGCGCGGTTCATGTTCTTGGCGAACATCTTGCCCTTGCCGAAAGGAAGTTCGTACAAAGCGGAGATGTTGGCGCTGTGGCGCACGTCGAACGCATTGTTGCCACGGTCTGCGCGGAAGTTGTAGGGGTTGGTGGCGGTGTTGGCTTCGTTGGAACCGCCGCTGTCGCCGATCGAGTGGCCGTAGGTCCACTGCGCGCCCACCGTCAAACCCTTGCTGAAGCGACGGTTCAGCGTCGTCTGCAGCGAGTCGTAGTGGTCGGTGCCGCCGGTGGTCTTGTAATCGATTTCACCGAAGCGCGTGCCGAATTCGCGGACTGCAGTGCCGGCGCCCGTGGTCGCGTTCATGGTAACGCCGGTCACCTTGTTGGCGATGCTGCGCAGGAACAGGTTGCGGCCCTGGCTGCCCACGTAGGCGGTCTGCAATACCGTGTTGAACGGCAGCTGGTGCTGGATCGAGAAGGTGTAGGAGAGAATCTTCTCCGGCACCGTGTAGCCGGGGGCGTAGGCGCGGACACCGATGCCCGTCGCCGTGTTGATGTTGTAGTTCTTGATATAGGTCGCAGCGTCGTAGGGATAGACACCGGTTACGGTGGCGCTCACGCGGTCGCTTTCGATGGGCTGGATCAAGTCTTCACCCTGGCCCGGGCCATAGTAGTAGCCGCCGCCGATGCGGAAGACCGTCTTGCCCGCCAGTGCTTTCGGGGACCAGCTGAGGCCGAGGCGCGGTCCAAAGTTGAACTTCGAAGACTTGTAGAACGGATGGCTCGTCGGAGCATCCAGCGTTCCGGTCACGATGTTGTACAGAACAACCAGGTTGCGCGCTTCGCGCATCGGGGTGTAGTACTCGTAGCGGAGGCCGTAGCTCATGGTGAGGGTGGGCGAGATGTGGTATTCGTCCTGCGCATAGGCGCTGAACATCTCGGTCTTGCCCTCGCGGTTGCCCGTGGCGCCGTTGTTGAACGGGCTGGGCGCGCTGACGTCGCCGTTCACGCTGATGGTGGGCGTGTTGGCGAGGAAGGCGGCCAGATTGCTGAAGGCGTAGGTGACGCCGCCGAGACGGTCCGTGTAGAGGCGAACTTGGCGGAACTCGCCGCCAAACTTGAAGTTGTGGTTGCCCTTCACCCAGCTCAGGGTGTCCACATAGCTGAGCGAGTAGTTGGTGTAGGGCTGGCCGCGGCCGTTGGTGGCGCTGTTGGCACGGACCTGGCCGGACGGGATAGAGACAC
This sequence comes from uncultured Acidobacteriia bacterium, assembly GCA_903893525.1. Classification (GTDB taxonomy): domain Bacteria; phylum Acidobacteriota; class Terriglobia; order Bryobacterales; family Bryobacteraceae; genus BOG-234. Next base: position 1,883 of record CAITMP010000252.1, read on the forward strand.
CGGCGCTGGCACCCTGGCCGCCGATACCGACCAGAACATTGGCACCCGTGATGTTGAGGGTAACGCCGCTGAGGTTGACGCCAGAAACTGTCGGTGCAATGCCGTTGGTCCGGGTCTTCGGGCCATTATAGCCGAACTTGGCTTCGTTCACTATGCTGGCACCGATGATCTTCTGCCAGCTCACGACACCGTTCTGGGCCAGACCCTTTTGCAGGAAGGCGCTGCCGGAAACGTCGAACGGCGAGGTGGACGTGCCGTCGTCGCGGAACCAGCGCAGGTACACGTTGTTCTTGTCGTTGACGTGGTAGTCGAAACGCGCGCTGCCGGAGTTCTCATTCACAACCGAGCGGGCGTCCAACTGGGCGACGTCGAAGTCGGGGTTGGTGGTCGCACCGCGGTTGCCAACCGGGAAGGCCCCGAAGAGCGGCTTGATCGCGGCATCCACGCAGCGGGCTGTGACGCCGGCCGCGCAGGTCGGGAGGTTGCGGACCGCAAGGCTCGGCACTTGGCCGACCAGCGGGAAGCCCGCGCGCTGCCGGAGCAGTTCGACGTGGCCGAAGTAGAAGAGCTTGTCCTTGATGATCGCGCCGCCGATCGAGCCGCCGAACTGGTTCAGGCGGAGCGGGTTCTTGTTCAAACCGTCAAAGTAGTTGCGGGCGTCGAGTTCGTTGTTGCGGATGTACTCGAACAGGCTGCCGTGGGTCTGGTTGCCACCCGACTTGGTGACGATTGAGATCTGGCCACCGGTGCCCGTACCATATTCGGCCGGGTAGTTGCTGGATTCCACACGGAATTCCTGGACCGTCTCCAAGCTCGCCTGCAGGCGGAAGGCCGACGAAATTTGACCGTTCAGGTTGCCCGGAGAGGCGTCAACGATGGAAGAAGCTTCCACACCGTCGAACCGCACCGCGTTTTGCTGGTTGGCTCGGCCGGAGAACCGGATGTTGTCGTACGAGCCGCTTCCAGCGGTCTGCGCGCCCGGAGCCAACAGGTACAACTGCGAAATCTGGCGGCCGTTGATGGGCATCTGCGCCACTTCGCGGGCATTGACGTTCGCACCGACCGAGGCCGAAGCGGTTTCAATCACGGCGAGTTCGCCAG
>CAITMP010000253.1 GCA_903893525.1 uncultured Acidobacteriia bacterium
AGCAATGAAACGATCGAGCGTCAGCGAAACGCGCGGGCGCAGTTGCTCATGAAGGGAACTCAGTTGCAGAATGAAATCGAACTGGGGGACTCGGCCGAGCGGGTTGGAAGCGCCGATGAACGGCGGCTGGCCACATTGGAAAAGACCCAGATGGTGACCCAGAGCATCGCGGCGGCATTTGATTCGATGGCGGGAACCGATCCACTGACGCGCTATCAAGCCGGGCTGGAGACATTGAAAGCCCAGAAGGCGGTGCTGGAAGAACAACTGCGAATTGAGGATGCCAAGATTGAGGCCTCGGAACGGCAGGATACGGCCCGAACGGCGGAAGCGGAGCAATTACGAGAACACGCCCGCGGCATTCGGGATGAGGTTCAACGTCTGCGAAAGGATACGGGCGATAATTGGTTTTCGTCAGAAGGCGGAACCGGATTGCATGGTGTGCAGATCAGTGGTCTGGAAAAGGAGGCGGGTCGCCTGGAGACGGAAGCGAACATCCGGGAACGCCAGCAGGACACTAATGCAATCGTTGCCCGAAACCGGCAGGCGGCCTTGCGTCCCGAGTTGGAGAAGGTGCAGGGGCAGCTAGGCGGTCGTGACACGGCTGCGGCGGAGGTAGCGGTGGACTCGCAGACGCGGATTCAACAGGCGCAGATTTCCGCGCGCAATGAATCGACGGCGTTCGGCGTGGGGCTTTCGGAGACGGAGCGCCTGCTCGACCGACAGGCACGATTGCACGAAGCGATTGCTGACCGGATGCGTGCGGTCAATCTGCAAGGGGCCACCGCGCAGCAGCGGGCGGAAGGGATCGCCCAGGCGTTGGTCTTCCAAAACCAATTAATCGAGTCCGGAGTTGAAGCCGACAAGCGGCGGAATGAACTCGAACGACAGTACAAACAACTGCTTCTGGACCGGCAACGCGAGTACGGTCGTACGCTCCTTTCAGACGGACCTGACCAATTGCTCAAACGGCTGGCGGTGTCGTCTCTGACTCAACGCACGTGGGGCCGGGTCTCTGAGGCCCAGTTTATCGGTCTGGGGGCCGAGGGGCGGAAGCTGTTGGAGGAAATCCCGGGATACGGCGCTGAGGAACGTCGTCTTCGGCGGGAGGCAGGCTATTCGGGGCGGGCGGGACGTGACACCTTGCGCGACATCTACGACGCCCGGGAGTTGATTCTGACGGGCGGCTCGTCGGTCGGGCAAGCGGGGGCCAAGGGTCTCGGTTTGGACGGCGTGGGCAATACGCTCCTCGATGCCGGTCGGGCCTTCCATGACCAGGTCGTGACCGCAGCCCGAGAGTTGGCGCAAATCCTTCGGCAGGAAATCAGCGGCCGCAGCGGAATCAACACGGCCCGCATGACGGGCTTTCAGCCGGGACATTGAAATTGGCGCGACTCCAAATGAAAGTCTTCTACAACGGCTTTGCGTTTCACGCGCTCGGAGCACGCGCGCTGAAAATTGGCGATGAATCCTTCGAGCTGGAATCCAGCGTCGATGGCTCGCCCATGAGACGGAAGGTGTCGCTGCCGCTAGAACTGTACCTCGACGAAGAGGCGGGACCTGACTACGCGGGGAAGCGGGCGATCATCATGCAA
>CAITMP010000254.1 GCA_903893525.1 uncultured Acidobacteriia bacterium
CGAAATCCATGTTGGGATGGTTTGGCCGACCACCACCGCCACCAGCTCCGCCAGCCGCGAAACCGCTGTCCGAATAGAACCCGACTTGGTCGTACATGCTGCGCTTCTTGGCGTCGCTCAGCACATCGTAGGCCTCCTGGACGTTCTTGAAACGGTCCTCGGACGCCTTGTCCCCCGGATTCAAATCCGGATGGTGTTTGCGGGCAAGCTTCCGGTAGGCCTTTCGAAGTTCATCCTCCGAGGCGTTTCTGGGAACATCCAGCGTTTCGTAGTAGTCGTGTTTGGGAGTGGAAGCCATGGGATTGGGGGGCTGGGCGGTCCCATCGGAACCGCCAGCCCCATTGCCTTACTTTACTTCTTATCGTCTACTTCTTGTCGTCCATGTCGACGAACTCCGCGTCAACCACGTCGTCCTTCGGCTTGCTTCCACTGTTGGGCGGAGCACCCTGCGGACCCGCACCCGGCGCGCCGCCGGGAGGAGTCGACGACGCCTTGTACATCGCCTCGGCCAGCTTGTGGCTCGCCTGGGTCAGCTTGTCGGTCGCCGCGTTCAGCTTTTCCGGATCGCCGGCGTTCATCGCACTCTTGACATCCGCGATGGAAGCCTCGATCGCCTGCGCATCAGCATCACCGATCTTGTCCCGGTGCTCCTTCAGCGTCTTTTCCACGTTGTACACCATCGCATCCGCGCGGTTGCGGGCTTCGATGTTGTCCTTTTCCTTGCGGTCGTCGGCAGCGTTCATCTCGGCATCGCGCGCCATCTTCTCGACTTCGTCCTTCGACAAACCCGAAGAGGAGGTGATGGTGATCTTCTGCTCGATGTTGGTGGCCTTGTCCTTCGCCATCACGTTCAGGATGCCGTTCGCATCGATGTCAAACGTGACTTCCACCTGCGGCACGCCGCGCGGGGCGGGCATGATGCCGACCAACTGGAACACACCCAACAGCCGGTTGTGGACCGCCATCTGCCGCTCGCCTTGGAAAACCTTGATTTCGACCGACGTCTGGTTGTCGGCGGCCGTCGAGAAGGTCTCGCTCTTGCGGGTCGGGATGGTGGTGTTGCGGTCGATCAGCTTGGTGAACACACCGCCCAGCGTTTCAATGCCGAGCGATAGCGGGGTCACGTCGAGCAGCAGAACGTCCTTCACTTCGCCGCCCAAAACGCCACCCTGGACCGCGGCACCCAACGCCACGACTTCGTCCGGATTTACCGTCTTGTTCGGTTCCTTGTTGAACAACTGCTTGACGATCGCCTGGATGCGCGGGATACGGGTCGAACCGCCCACCAGAACCACTTCGTTGATCTTGTCCGGCGTCACGCCGGCATCCGCCATCGCCTGCTTGCAAGGACCGACCGAGCGCTGGAAGATGTCTTCGCACATCTGCTCGAAGCGCGACCGCGTCAGCTTCTGCATCAAGTGCTTCGGACCACTGGCGTCCGCCGTGATGAACGGCAGGTTGATTTCGGTCTCCAGAAGCGTGGAGAGCTCCATCTTGGCCTTTTCCGACGCTTCCTTCAAGCGTTGGCGCGCCATGTTGTCCTTGGAGAGGTCGATGCCCTGCTCCTTCTTGAATTCGGTGATGATCCAATCCATCACCCGGTCGTCGATGTTGTCGCCGCCCAAGTGGGTGTCGCCGTTGGTCGACTTCACTTCCACCACACCGTCGCCGACTTCCAGGATCGAGACGTCGAACGTACCACCGCCGAAGTCGTACACCGCGATCGTTTCGTTGGTCTTCTTGTCCAAGCCGTACGCGAGTGCCGCAGCCGTCGGCTCGTTGATGATCCGCTTCACATCCAAGCCCGCAATCTTGCCCGCGTCCTTGGTCGCCTGCCGCTGGGCGTCATTGAAGTATGCGGGAACCGTGATCACGGCCTCCGTCACCTTTTGACCCAAATAGGCCTCGGCGGCTTCCTTCAACTTGGTCAAAATCATCGCCGAGATCTCAGGCGGCGAATTCTTCTGGCCGATTACTTCCACACGCGCATCGCCGTTGTCGCCCCGCACAACCTTGTACGGAACCATCTTCTGCTCTTCGGTAACTTCGTCGGACCGGCGGCCCATGAAGCGCTTAATCGAGAAAATCGTGTTTTCCGGATTCGTGATCGCCTGGCGCTTGGCCACCTGTCCCACAAGCCGTTCCCCGGACTTGGTGAATGCGACCACGGACGGCGTCGTGCGGGCGCCTTCCTGGTTGGCAATCACGGTCGGCTGGCCGCCTTCCATTACGGCGACGACGGAGTTCGTCGTGCCGAGATCGATACCAATAATCTTTCCCATGTCTCTTCCAAGACCTCCTTAAGAAAATTCGTGCCGCGGAACCGCCCTGCGGCCCGCACAAGCCCGCCCTATCCAGACGGTGCTTTGTCTAAGCTCACTTTGATTATGAAATATGAGTGGAAGTTTGTCAACTGGGGTGATGGGGGTACCATCCTACTTCCTCTTCGGGAATCCTGGCCTCGGACATGCCCAAAACTGTTTCTGCCACTACTGTGGCAAGCTGATATAGTTCAGGTGAGCCCTAGTATTTATTCCTGCCATGACCCGAATCCTCAGATTGGCGCATTCCCTCTGGGTCTGGGGCGTAACATTCCTGCTGATCACCTCGTGGCTCCCCGCCATGGCGCTAGTCCGCCTCTTTGACCGCGATCCCCTCGTCCGCCGGACATCACGCTTTTTCCGTTTACTCGGCAGGATGATCGTCCGTGCGCAGTTTCCCGACCTCACGGTATCGGGTCTCGAAAACATCCTCCCCGGACAGACCTATCTGGTCGTCTCGAACCACCAGTCGTCCATCGATGTGCCTTTGATCTCGTTCCTTCCGGTGGATTCCAAATTTCTTGGCAAGGATATCCTCTTCCGCCTCCCCGTCATCGGCTGGATGATGCGGATGTCGAAGGATGTACCCGTCAGTCGCAAGGACACCCGCAGCGCCGCCCGTGCCCTGATGCATTGCGCCAAACTGCTCCGCGCTGGCTGTTCGGTGGTCGTATTTCCGGAAGGAACCCGGAGCCTCGACGGCGACCTCCTCCCGTTTTCCGACCCACCGTTCCAAGTCGCAATCCGCGAGGGAGTTCCCGTACTCCCGGTCATACTCGACGGAACTGGTGCCTACCTGCCCCGGCACGCCTTTCTTTTCGGCCACCGCTGCCCGATCCACCTCCGGATCCTGCCCCCTGTCCCGGTAGAGGGCCGCAATCCGAAAGCGGCTGCCGAACTCTCCGAGGAAGTGCGCAGCCGCATGGCCTCGAACTTGGCGAGCCTTCGAGCCTAATCCCTTCCGAGAGATTCAACCCGGGACCGCAAAAACTCGGTGGCCTCACCACGTGAGCCAAATCCCGCCAGGACCTCAGCCTCCACAGGCTCTGCAATCCGAATCTCCATCCGGCGGCCGCGCTGCTTCATCATTTCTCTCGCCAACATCCCCGTCCCCAACCTCTCATGCAGTTGGGACATCAGATGGAACACAAGGCTATTCCCCCCCGAGATGTGCATCGGCAGCACCCGAGCCCCACTGCGTTTCGCCAGCCCGGCGAAATGGTGGCTCCAGGGCGGATCTTCCACACGCCTCTTCCGCCAGTCGAAACGCGAGACGGTCCCCCCCGGAAAGACGAGGAGCACGCCGCCACCATCCAGCCACCGGAGGGTCTCCCGCAGGGCTTTCATGTTTTCCGTCTTTTCCCGGCCCGTCTGGAACACATCCACAGTAAGGATATGGTCGGAAACCTCAGGCATACACCCCAGCAGCGCGTTGCCCAGGATCTTCACATCGGACCGTACCCGAGACAGAAGATGTGCCGCCGCAATGCCGTCCAAAAATCCGTGCGGGTGGTTCGTGACCACAATCAGCGGACTGTCAACCGGAACCCGGCCCAAGTCCGCCGCCCCACACTCCACCTGCACCCGCATCGCGGCGACCAGCCGGTCCCAGACCGACCCAGCCCCGATCGCCTCCCCCCACAGTTCATCCAACCGATCCAGCGCCAGCACCCGACGCATGACTTCCGGCATGGGAAGATTCATCGCCCGCAGCATCGGGTCACTCACAATAGGTTGTGTTTTCGTTCCCAAACCCATCAGCTTCCCACATGCGCCCCCTGTAGAAACCGTTTCGTAACGATTCCAACCGTTCAAACGTCCAAGAAACGAGTCCGGTGCATCCGAAACACCCCATACCACACAAGCGAATCCCGGCGGCGCTATACTTTATAGGATAAGGACGGTCTCGACCCGCCATGGCTTCTAAACGTCGTTCTGTTATCTACGTACCAATGTTTGTTCTGCTCTGCGCGCTGGTCGGCGGAGTATTCGGACCCAAGATGCAGGTTGCCTCCGCTGCCTCCGCGGATGACGATGTACAGAAGGGCATGAAGTCGTTCTCGACCGTCTACTCCACTGTCGAGCAAAATTTCGCCGATCCCGTAAGTGCAGACAAGGCCATCTACAAGGGTGCCATCCCGGGCATGCTGCGGACCCTCGACCCCCACTCCAACTTCTTCGATCCCAAGGACTTCGATGGCCTCCGCGAAGACCAGCGCGGTCGTTACTACGGCGTCGGCATGGTTGTCCAGGGGCGCAACGGCAAGACAATCGTCATGGCTCCGTTCGTCGGCTCCCCCGCCTACCGCGCCGGTCTTCGTCCTGGCGACATCATCTCTGAAATCAACGACAAACTGACCGAAGGCCTCGACTCGACCAAGGTTGCCGAATTGCTCAAGGGACCGAAGGGCACCCAAGTCCAAATCAAGGTCATCCGCGAGGGCTACGAAAAGCCCTTGGTTTTCGATATCATCCGCGACGAGATCAACCGCAAGAGCGTCCCCGAAATTTTTGCTCTCAAGCAGAACATCGGCTACATCCGGGTGGAGCAGTTCAACGAGACTACCGGGCGCGAATTCGAGGAAGGCCTCAAGGCCCTCGACGAGGAGCATCTGAAGGGTCTCGTCCTTGACCTACGCGGCAATCCCGGCGGTCTCCTGACCGAAGCGGTTTCCATCGTCGACCACCTGATCGGCAAGGGCGATGTCATCGTTTCCCACAAGGGCCGGAATTCCCCCGAGCGTGTTTACACCGCCCGCACCGGCAACCGCGGCCGCATGTACCCCATCGTGGTGCTCGTCAACCGCAATTCGGCCAGCGCCGCCGAGATCGTTTCCGGCGCCCTGCAGGACCATGACCGCGCTTGGATTCTCGGCGACAACACCTTCGGCAAGGGCTTGGTCCAGACCGTGTATCCGCTGATCGAAAATACGGGCCTCACACTGACCACCGCCAAGTACTACACGCCCAGCGGTCGCCTGATCCAGCGCGATTACAGCAGCGTTTCGTTCTACGATTACTACTACCGGAACAACACCGCCGCCCGCAACTTGGCCGACGTCAAAATGACCGACGGTGGACGCACTGTGTACGGCGGCGGCGGCATCTCGCCCGACGAGAAGTTCACACCCGAAAAACTCACCCCATTCGAAGTCCAGTTGCTCGTCAAATTCGCCTTCTCGGACTACACCAAGCACTTTTTCGCCGTCCACAAGGAGAAGTTGCCCGCCGGATGGTCCGTCCAGACCGCCAATGTGGATGATTTCCACAACTGGCTCCTCGAAAAGAAAATCGAATTCACCGAAGCCGATTTCACCCGCGACCACGAAAAGGTCCGACGCCGTCTGCAGTCCGAAATCTACAAGACGGCCTTCAGCGTAGATGAATCCGCCAAGTACGAAATCATGACCGATCCCGAGGTGGAAGCTGGCATTGCGGCCCTGCCGAAAGCCCAAGCCTTGCTCTCGACGGCCCGCAAGATGGTTGCCGAGCGCCAAGCCAAGTAGTCCGCCATTTGTTTTTGCTGTAACCAGAAAGGAAAGTTCGTCTCGCCCTCCCAAATTGCCGTTCTCGATACCGGCGGTCAGTACTGCCATCTGATCGCCCGCAAGATCCGTGAAGCCGGGGTCTCCTCGGAAGTCTGGCCCAGTGATGTCCCGGCTGAAAAGCTGCGCGGCGTCAAGGGTATCATCATTTCCGGCGGGCCTTGCAGCGTCTACGATGAGGAAAGCCCGACTTTGGACCGCTCGGTCCTCGAGGCTGGCGTCCCCGTCCTCGGGATCTGCTATGGACAGCACCTTCTCACCCACCTGCTCGGCGGCGACGTCCGCAAAGGTGACAAGGGCGAATTCGGACTTGCCCTTCTGGATCTTGAGAGGGTGGATTCCCGCCTCCTGGCAGGAATCGCCACGCACCAGCAGGTCTGGATGTCCCACCGCGACGTCACCGTCGCCCCGCCCCCCGGCTTCCAAATCACCGCAACCACCACCACCTGCACCACGGCCGCGATAGAAGACTCCACGCGCGGCTACTACGCCGTCCAATTCCACCCGGAAGTCGTCCACACAGTCGAGGGTGAGCAGATCCTCCGCAACTTCCTCTTCGATATCTGCGGCTGCGCCAAGGATTGGGACGCCGGCCAACGCATCAGCTTGGTTCAAGACCAAATCCGCCAACGAGCGGGCGACCGCAAAATCTTCTTCTTCGTGTCCGGTGGCGTCGATTCCACCGTAGCCTTCATGCTCTGCCTCGACGCCCTCGGTTCCGAGCGTGTCCGCGGCGTCTATGTCGATACCGGCCTGATGCGAGAAGGCGAAACCCAGTTCGTGCGCGAAACCTTCGCCGGTTTCGGGCTCGTCCGCATTGAGGAGTGCGAGGAGGAATTCCTCTCGGCCCTCGAAGGCGTCCGCGAACCCGAGCTCAAGCGCCACATCATCGGCGAACAATTTGTCCGCGTCCAGGAACGCATCATCGAACAACAGGGCCTCCTGAACGGCAAGTGGATTCTCGGCCAAGGCACCATCTACCCCGATACCATCGAATCCGGTGGCACAGCCCGCGCCGCAACCATCAAGACCCACCACAACCGGGTCCCTGGCATCCAGAAATTGATCGACGCCGGCTTGATCGTGGAGCCACTGGCTGATTTCTACAAGGACGAGGTCCGCACCATTGGCCGCGAACTCGGCCTGGGTCCGCAACTTCTGGACCGGCATCCATTCCCAGGCCCCGGTCTCGCCATCCGCTGCCTCTGCGCCGATTCCGAAGGTGTCGCCACCAAGATGCCCGACGGCTGGCTTCTCCCCATCCGTTCGGTCGGCGTTCTCGGTGATTCCCGCAGCTACGCTCCTGTCCTCGCCTTGGAAGCCTTCCCATCCGAGGACGGAAGCCTCCAAGCGGAAGCCACGGAACTCGTCAACCGCGGCAGCGGCACCGGTCCCTCAGCCTTCAACCGTGTGGTTGCAACCGTATCCACCCGTGGGCCCCTTGCGAACCAGCGCGTTTTCGCCTCCAGCATCACCCACGGACGTCTCGAACTCCTCCGCGCCGCCGACTCGATCGTGCGCGAAATGTGCCTCGAATCCGGCTTCGAAAAGGAAGTCTGGCAGTTCCCCGTGGTCCTGATTCCACTTGGCGCTGGTGAATCCCGCGACTCCATCGTCCTCCGTCCC
>CAITMP010000255.1 GCA_903893525.1 uncultured Acidobacteriia bacterium
CGGTCCAGAAGATCGGCGGTTGTCGAGGAACGCCGCTCGGCAGCGTTCAACGATTCGCGCATGCGGTCGAGTTCGGTCTGCTGCTCCCGTAAGCGACGGTCCAGTTCCTTCACCGCTACCGCGTCGGCAGCGGAGTCTGTTGCGGCAGTGCCCATGCCGCTGGACTCGAGAAGCACAATCTTGGCTTCCAGCCTTGCAATATGGGCGACCAACGCGGCCAACTCGGCTTGGTCGGCTCCATAGGCGCTGTGCTGAGCGGGTTCCTCTTCAGCGACGGTGATATCGCCGGCGGTTGTAGCTCGGATCAGATCGAAGGTGTCGGACATGCCGAAACGGGGCCCGAGCCGCCGCTTGGGTTTGTTTTGTTCCCCGCCGGCAACCATGGCGATCAAGCCCGCTGCCAAGGGTGCTCCAACGGCGAAAATGATGTCGTGCAGAAGAATGCCCATGGCTTCGACCAATGCACCATTATACGACCCGGAAAAATCGATGCGCGAAATCATATTTATCCAGCCGGACCACGGGTTGCAGCCGCAACCCGTGGGAGTGTTTCGGGAATGGTCTTGAATTTGCCTAGCTCCGCAACAGCGCGGTGCAGCGCTCACCTCACGCAAGAGCCTGTTGCTAGCTGACTCTATGCTTAAGGAAATCGCTGTAATATGTCGTCACAAACTGCTCAAAGGTCATGATGTCACCGCCACGACCCGCACCACCGCCGTGAAATCCAGTCGGATTCTTTGGGTTATTGGGATCTTTCTCCCATTGTCTCTGAAGATACTCCAGCCGTGGTTGGTCGATCCCACTCAGATCGAGGCCCCCCTTCTTGCCCTCAATCGGCGTGTTGGGGACACTCTTCCTGCCCATGCGGGCATCCCAAGCTGCGAGTTCGGCGTCCTCGGGGTACTGGCTCTCAACGGGCCTAGTTGGCTTGGGGACACTTGTTTTTGGGGCAGTCTTTTTGGGGTCGGTTGTGTTGCTCATTTAGGCTCCTTGTGTATCGTTGGAAAATATAAATCCCGGTAAAATCGGTCGATACGGCTAGGCCGGACCAATGCGAATATGCTGGGATTGCACCACGAAAGGTTAGCACAGAACCAACATTCATTTTCTGCCGGTTGCTGCTTCAGGATCGCCTGCGATTGGAAAAATGCGATCGGCGGTCTATTTTGCGGCGGCGGTGTAGAAATCGTAGGTGATTCGCCAAGCAAACGATTTTCCGGGGCTGGCCTCGGTGTGGATGTAGGCCTCCGGGCAGACTGTCGGGCGGATGGACCAATACATGAGCTTGGACATCGGCCGATCCGAGGTTTGGCGCACGCCAGCGCCGGATTTCGTGTTCTCAACGCGGATGTCGTAGTCTTTGGCGTCGGGGCCGAAGCCGGTTAGTTGGTTGTAGGCTGTGTCGCGTCCAAGGTCCTTGAGGTAGTTGAGTTGCTTGCCGCGCAGTTCCACCAGACCCGGATTCCAGTCCCGCGAGGCCTTGATTTCAACTGGGAATTTCACCGTGATTTCGGGTCCCGTGGGCTGTTTGTCCAGCATGTAGAAGTTGTGCTCGTAGACGTCGGACGAGAACGGCTTCCTGCCTGTATTCTTGATCCTGTGTTCGAGAACCAGCTGCGGCTTTCCCGTGACTAGGCGGACGGTTTTCGTGTACTCGTAGGCGTAGCCCGAGGCGGGGTCCTTGACCACATGCGTGAAGACGACGACCGATTTTTTGGCTTTCACGGTCCAAGTCCCCGGATCGACGATTTCGTAGGTCTTGAAATGGTCGTAGGCCTTTTCCTGCGGCTTGCGGAGAACTCCCACGCCGATTTTGATGAATGTGCCGCCAACTGCTGCTTCGGCGTACCCAGGGGCATCCGCGTCGCCGAACTCCTCCACGGGGCCCATGATCGCGTCATGCAGCTTGGGATCGTAAGGCCGCTGGTTCCATTCGCCGAAATATTCATGGCCTTGGAAAACGAGGCTGGGGATCTGCCCGGACCAGTCGAAACGCGTCGCCCGGTAGTAGCCCTTCGTGGCATCCGGCAGGTACAGCTTGGCGTGGATCAGGCCATTGGTGATTTCGGCTTGCGGAAAGTCGGCCGCACCCAGCGCGGCGGCGGTCAAGAACAGGGTGGTCAGGATCTTCGGGCACATGGCTGCGCTTCAAGTCTACACGAGGCGCAGCGCACGAAGTTCGTTGCTCGCACAGCATCGCGTGCTCTAATCGAGTCGTGATCGCCGTACATTTGGAGTCAGGGCTCATCAATGTCCGCGAAGTGGCGCGCCCGGCGCGCCCTGAAGGCTACGCCGTTATCCGGCTGCTGGTGGCTGGTATCTGCAATACCGATTTGGAACTCCAGCGGGGCTACTACGGGTTTTCCGGGACGCCTGGCCACGAATTCGTCGGTGAAGTTGTGGAGGCCGATTCCTTGGAGCTTGTCGGGAAGCGTGTAGTGGGTGAAATCAACCTCTACTGCGGCATTTGCTCATGGTGCGCCCGTGGACTCGGCAGGCATTGCCCAAGCCGCACGGTGCTTGGAATCGTTCGCCATCCCGGTGCCTTCCAGGAATACCTGACGCTGCCGGAGCGGAATCTGCATGTAGTGCCCGATGGAATTCCGTCCCGATTGGCGGTCTTCGCAGAGCCCCTGGCCGCCGCATGCGAGATCCTGGACCAGGTGGCGATCCCGTCCGGGGCTTCCGTGGCAGTCTTGGGCGACGGCAAATTGGGGTTGCTGGTGTCCCAAGTCTTGCAGGCGAACGGATTGAAAGTACACCAGTTCGGCCGGCACTGCTCGAAACTGGCCATCGCGGAACGCAAGGGAGTGGTGACGGAGGTGGTGGGCGCTCACCTGCCGCTGGCCGAGTACGAATGGGTCGTCGACGCCACCGGTTCCGCTGCGGGGCTGCGCACGGCGGTCGGGATGACCATGCCGCGCGGGACCATCATACTCAAATCCACCGTGCACGGCGAGGTTCCCATCGACACCGCGCCGGTGATCGTGAACGAAATCACGCTGGTGGGGTCAAGATGCGGCCGGATGGAGCCGGCGTTGGCTCTATTGGAACGAGGCGCGGTCGACGTGGAATCTCTGATCGCCGCGGAAATGCCCCTCGCCGAGGCGAAGAACGGATTTGCAAGAGCCGCAACGGCCGGAATCTTGAAGGTTCTGCTGTCGGCCTAGGGCGGTCCGGTCACTTTTTCGGAGCGGGCCGCCAGTTCGCCATGTTCCGTCCAAACCAGGCCACCGCGCACGCCGCCACCAAGACCACTCCGAACGCGACCCAATATCCGTTGATCCAGCAATAGGCCAGCGCAGCAGCTACACCCAGCAGGAAGAAACATCCACAAGCGCACATATTGCTATTTTGCCGTTGCCTATTTCGTCGAAGCCACGTCCAGCACGGAGTACCAGAGGAACTGCACCAAGCCGTGCAGGGAATCCTCGGCCAGGCGTTCGACGTCGCTGTGCCAGCCGTGTTCTGCAAATTCCGCCTCATCGTAGCGCGGCCCGATGCCGTATGCCTGCACGCCCTTGGCCCGCAGCTGGGCAAGATCCGTCGCCCCCGTCACCATTCCCGGCACCGTGATCGCGTTCGGGTACATGCGGCGTTGGGTGCGTTCGAGCGCCCGGAACATCTCCGAATCCAAGCGGCTGGGCGGCGATGCTGGCCGACCCCCGGCACCGGCGGTCACAATCTTGACTGCGGGATCGCCGATGACCCGCTCCATTTCGGCGTAGAACTTGACCATATCCTCGTCGGGTAGTGCGCGGATGTCGAGCGTGGCCTCGGCCGTGGACGGGATCACGTTGGAGCGGAACCCGGCGTTCAGCATGGTCGGAGAGATGGAGGTGCGCAGGATCGAGTACTTCTGGAGGTCCTGCTGGGCGAAATAGTTCTGGACGGGGCCGCGCTTGGCGGGATCCATGAGTCCGTTGTAGCGTGCGGCCTCCTCGGGCGGGCTGATGGTGGCTAGACGTTCGAAGAATGTGCGAGTTACGTCGTTCAGACGCATGGGGGGGCTCCCATGCGCTGATTTTGCCCACGGCTGTCGCCAGATGCGCCACGGCGTTGTCGCGGCGGGGGCGCGAACCGTGTCCGGACGTGCCTGTCGCCACCAGCTTCGCACCGCGCGGTACCTTCTCCGTCGCCGCGATCTCCACAAACCGCACCTTGCCGTTCTCGGAATGAACAAAGCCACCTTCGGCGAGCGCGTATTCGGCCTCGATCTCGGCCCAATGCTCGCGCACCATAAAGTCGATCCCGACGCGGGTTCCACCCTCCTCCCCGGCTTCGGCGAGAAAGATCACGTCGCGGTCCAGCGGGACGTTCAGCCGCTTCAACTGCAGCATCAGCATGGTTCCGGCGGC